>JBDIWL010000073.1:0-6247 GCA_039638315.1 Candidatus Caldatribacterium thermophilum
TAAACCCGATGCTGTATCCCCAATTGAGGGCAATAGCTGTTGCCAGACGATAGGCTACCGACCCAACGATCACCTGGAGCGTCATAACAAAAATTGTTTTCCCTCGCAGTAGTACCTCTCCAACGATAACCGATGCAAGCCCAGAAATCACCATCCCAATGCCCATGTTGATATCCACAAAACCCTGATACTGAGCAAACATAGCCCCGGCAAAGGCCACAAGGGCATTGGAGAGACTTATACCTACAAGTTTCATATCGTCCGGATCAATACCCTGCGTGGCCACAAGGATTTCATTGTCCCCCGTAGCCCGAATGGAAAGACCAATCTCGGTTTGCAGGAAAGCATCAAGAAGAAACTTGAGGAAGAAGACAAGGGCGCAGAGAAACGCAAAACGAACGTACACTTCAGGAACAGAGGGGAAAGCGTCCCGCAGGATGACGAAAAGCGTACGATGCCCAAGGTGCTCAGAAAGAGAGAGGTTAGGTCTCCCCATAATGCGAAGGTTAATGGAGTAAAGACAAATCATCGTCAGAATACCAGAAAGGAGCGCCGGAATTCGCGAAAAGGTATGGAGAAGGCCGGTGAAAAGCCCTGCCACTGCTCCAGCGCAAAGAGCAGCACAAACCCCAACCCACGGCCCATACCCCCGATACATCATAAGAGCAAAAACCGCCGCTCCCAGAGGGTAACTTCCATCAACTGTAAGGTCAGGAAAGTTCAGACAGCGAAAAGTGACAAAAACTCCAAGCGCCAGGACTCCAAAAAGCAAACCTTCCTGAATGCTGTAGAGGAAAAATTCTCGAATCGGAGTACCTCCTCTCCCGGCGCAGGAGCCCCTACAAAAGCTCCTGCGCCCGAGGTTTCCGCCTTTACTCCAATGTACTCAAGGTAATCTCAACGCCTTCCTTTTTCATCGTCTCCACAAACTCTTGGAGCTTCGCATCAAGGTCTGTTGCAGAAAGTCCAAGGGCCTCAACCGTTTTGGGATTGACAAGGAGAGAGAGTTTTTTGGCAAACTCAACGGGAATATCTCCCGGTTTCTCGCCCTTGAGAATTCTGGCCACAATGTCGGCAGTTTGTCTGCCATGGAGATAGTAATCAAACCCAAGCGCACACAGCGCCCCCTTGCCAACCGTTGTCGGATCAGCAAGAATTAGAGGAATCTTGTTTGCAAGACACACACTCCCAACAGCGTCAAGGGCGCTCACTACAGTATTATCCGTGGAAACATAAATAGCATCCACCTTACCAACCAGGGATTGTGCAGCCATAGCGACATCAGCTGTGCTTGTTACCGTAGCCTCAACAAGCTCAAGGCCGAGTTCTGCACAGGCTTTCTTAGCAAGCTCGTTTGTAACTACAGAGTTCACTTCTCCAGCATTGTAGAGAGTTCCAACACGCCTTGCTTCAGGAAAGAGGAATTTGATGAGCGCAATCTGGCGAGCTACCGGTGTCATATCGGAAATTCCAGTCACATTACCACCAGGGTGCTCAAGGTCCTTCACAAGGCCTGCACTCACCGGATCCGTAACCGCAGAGAAAACGATAGGAATCTCTTTGGTAGCATTCACCGCAGCCTGAGAGGTGGGAGTAGCAATGGAAAGGATAAGATCGACTTTTTCCGTAACGAACTTTCGAGCAATAGTGTTCGCGGTCGCGATGTCTCCCTGGGCAGATTGGGCATCGTATACGATATTCTCTCCCTCCACGTACCCGTAAACTTCTCGCATCGCGTCGATGAATCCCTGACGAACGGCGTTAAGCGCTGGATGATCGATAATCTGCATAATCCCAATACGAACCTTCTCTTGTGCCCCCACCCCAAAAACCAGTCCAAAAAGCATAACCACAGAAAGCACAAGACATATCCTCCTCATACCGACCCTCCTCTCGTTTTTACAAAGAAACCCCTCGCCGCAGGGACGAGGGGTTTGCTCGCGGTGCCACCCTTTTTGGGCATACTGCCCCACTCTTTTCCTCTATCGGGGAAAACGGCGCAGCCTACTTTCCTTTCGGCCTGCTCCTCAGGGACCCATTCATTCCCGCCTCCCTACCAGGCTTCCACCTTTCCCTGGCTCTCTCTGAGGGAAACTCGGGAACTACTCGCTCCCTTCATCGGTTTTCCTAGTATTGACCTTTGCTTCAGCTACTCTTATTATACGCAGAAAAGGAGAGAAGTAAACATGGTGCTCTCTGTATGCTTCATCCCCACAAGGCTTGGCTTGGGTCTCCTTGGATGGCGCAAGGATATCGAGCTTTTCATTCTTCCTCAAAGGACTGAGGAGAGCGCTCTTACCCATCTCAGCCGATGGGGATTTGGGAGAAATGATATCCGGGAAGCTTGTCCCCCTTTCCCAGCGGTTACAGAGACTATCCAGGCCTACTTTGAGGGGAAACGTGTAGCCTTCCCGTATCCTCTTGCTTTAGAGAGCTTCCCCCCGCTTGCAAGGAAAATTCTTGAGGCTGTGGCCCAAATTCCATACGGAACAACACACACGTATGGAGACATTGCCAAAAAAATCGCCCTTCCCTGCACACCTCGTGCTGTAGGAAGGGCCCTCAGAGGGAATCCACTGCCCCTTTTTATTCCCTGTCACCGGGTAGTAGGCAAGTACAATCTCGGAGGGTTTTCGGGTTATGGACTCAGGTACAAAATCCTCCTCCTCTCACTCGAGTTCTCGGGGAACTGTTTCTGCAGGAACGGTTCCTTCTAAGAAAGCACTCACCTTCTTATAGACAAGGAGCGTCACCACTGCATTCAATGCTCCCTTCAGGAGATTAAAGGGCATAATCACGGGGAGGATCATACCAAGAACAACACTTCGAGGAACCCCAAGATACAGCGGAGTCACAATGAGATTCGCAAGAATCATGACTCCAGTCATGATGAAAAGTCCCAGAACAAGCCCCGTAAAAGCTCCTTGACGGGTACGGTTTCGCCGGTACACCCATCCGGCAACACCGATAAACGTCCCACAGGCAAGGAAGTACATGAGCATCCCCCAGGGACCACCCTGTCCCGTAATGAGCGCAAAAAGCACCGCTACAATAGCTGCAGCCCCAAGAGCCACCCCCGGCCCAAACTTAAAACTCACCATGAGCAAGGGGATATCTCCTGGTCGATACAGAAGAAAAGAGGCGGCAGGAATTAGGGGAAAGTGCACAAAAAGGTCGAGTACAAGAGAAAGCGCAGCAAAGGCACCGACATAGATGAAGTACTTCCGCATGAAAAAACCTCCCTCTTTTCTCCCCAGGGCAAAAGAAAACCCTGAAAGCACACGCCTTCAGGGCTCAGAGGGCACCGATATAACTTCTTCTCCCATCCGGACTATACCGTCGGCCTCGGAATTCCACCGAGTCAACCCTCTCACAAGAGGGCTCGCGGGCTTTACCGCCGGTCGGGAATTGGGTGTTCCCCCTCACCCTGCCCTGAAGAAGTTTTTGTTTTTAACAATTATACCTTGTACCACGAAGGGAGTCAAATGCTAACCCCCTTCATACAGGAAGACCCGAACTTTTTCTTCGGTAACGAGACCCTCTCTAACGGCTTCGTCGATAATAGGCTTCACCGCTTCAATCTTTTCCTTTGTGTCCACAACTTCAATGACAATCGGAAGGTCTGCAGAAAGACGAAGAATAGAAGTGGTTTGGAGAATGCTCTTCCGCCCAAACCCCGATATACCACGGAATACCGTTGCTCCACTCAATCCTCTTTCCCGAAATACCTCAAGGAGGTACTGATAGAGGGGCTTGCCCTTGTACCTATCTGACTCTCCTATAAAGATTCGAAGCAGAACAGCCTCTTCCTCTCTCTTCATGGCCACCGAAAGAGAACCATCGCAAGTATTTTACCAGAAAACACTGCTCCAAGACCAAGAGCTACATTACCGACCAGATTCCAGAAAAAGAGCAAAAGCTCTCCTTTCTCAAGAAGCCGCAGGGATTCATACTCCAGAGATGAAAACGTTGTGAAAGAGCCAAGAAGTCCGATGGTGAAGAAAACCCGAAAATCTCGACTCACTACACCCCCGTATTCTGCAGAGTACATAATGAAGCCAAGGAAAAAGCTCCCCACAAGGTTAATCAGGAATGTGCTCAAGGGGAAAGTAAGGACGTTTCTCTGTATCCAGCCCCCGACACCAAAGCGGAGCAACGCCCCTAAAGCTCCACCAGTAATAACCAGGATAACGTCTTTCATAGCTCCTTCCCTGTTCCGTACGAAGCTGCGTTGAGCCTCTTATTATACGCTACAGGAGTTCCTGATACAATAAGAAAAGACCACCTAAAAGGGAGTGGGCATCTGTGGAAACTCTTGTTCTTGGAATTGACCTTGGGACCCAAGGAGTTCGTGCAATGGTCGCTACCCTCAAAGGAGAGGTAGTAGCCGAGGAAAGGGAGTCTATAGAATCCTCCTTCCAAGAAGGACGACGCTTTGAGCAAAATCCCAGAGAGTGGTGGGAAAAGACGAAACGGTGTGTTACAAAGGTTCTTGTTCTTCTTGACACTCTGGGGCACGCAAGGGAGTCTCTTAAAGCCCTTTCCGTCACTTCCACTTCGGGAACAGTCATACCTGTGGACGACTCAGGGAACCCTCTCATGAATGCCCTCATGTACAACGATTCCCGAGCACAAGAAGAAGCCCACCTCGTGAACGAGATGGCTCGGGATTTTACTGAGCGCCTGGGGTACTCCTTTGATCCATCCTTTGCTCTTTGCAAGGTCCTTTGGATACAGCGAAATCTCCCTGAGGTATTCGAAAAGACTGCGATGTTCCTCCACCCTACCGATTACCTCCTTGGACATCTCACCGGGAGCTGGGGAATATCAGATATTTCAAACACCTTGAAAATGGGGTATGACCTCATAGAGCGTCGATGGCCATCGTTCATCGAAAAATTGGGGATCCCCCTTGAAAAACTTCCCAGGGTTGTAGCAAAAAGTGGTGAGATTGTGGGAACCCTAAGACCCTCTCTTGCCAGAGAATGGCATCTCCCCCCGGAACTCCTTGTTGCCGCAGGAGCGACCGATGGTACAGCAGCTTTTTACGCCTCAGGAGCAGAAAAACCCGGGGACGTTTCATCAACTCTTGGAACAACACTGGTTGTGCGAAGCATTTCCCAGCACCACGTTAAGGATCCTCAGGGACGAGTGTACTGCCACCTCCACCCTGAAGGTTTCTGGCTCCCCGGGGGAGCGTCAAACACTGGCGGAGAATGTCTAAGCCACTTCTTCTTGAACGAAAACCTGGCAGGTTGGGATGAAAAAGTTGGTCAGCTATCTCTTCCCTCTCCTCTTATTGTGTACCCCCTTACCCGTAAGGGTGAACGATTTCCCTTCGCTCATCCCTACGCAGAGTTCTTCGTTGTCGGGGAACGAAAGACGGATCTTGAGTTCTATGCCGCTTGCCTCGAAGGCGTAGGATACGTGGAACGCTATGGTTTTGAGCTCCTTGAAACCCTGGGTGCAACAAAGATACAACGGATCTTTGCTTCCGGAAGTGGCTCAAAAAGTGCTATCTGGAGAAAAATTCGTGCAAACATTGCGAATCTCCCCCTGTATCTTCCCAAATTTCCCGATGC
The DNA here is from genome assembly GCA_039638315.1 of Candidatus Caldatribacterium thermophilum. Classification (GTDB taxonomy): domain Bacteria; phylum Atribacterota; class Atribacteria; order Atribacterales; family Caldatribacteriaceae; genus Caldatribacterium; species Caldatribacterium thermophilum. Next base: position 5,583 of record JBDIWL010000073.1, read on the forward strand.
TGCCATGGGCGCCTGTATCATGGCTGCTTGTTCTTTCTTTGGGAGCATATCGAAGGCTACACAAAACATGGTACGCGTTGTGGCGGAAGAGGAACCTGAAAAAGACCTGGCAGCCCGCTACGAGGAGCAGTACCAACGCTTTAAAGAAGAGTGTCGGAAACGGGGGTACATAAAGGAATAGAAACCCGAAACCCCTGCAGGGGTTTCGGGTTTCTTACAGAGAACGTCGGTAAATAGCGAGGATATCCTCTTTTGTGAGGACTTTCACCACACCGATAGGTCCCCTTTGCGCTACCCGTTCAGCCATTTCCTCAAGTCGTTCCTCGCCAATACCCATCTCTCGTAGAGTTACAGGGGCACCAATCTCGCGAAACCATTCCCGCGTCCGGGCAATGCCCATTTTCCCGAGTTCGACATCACTTCGGCCATTTCGGGGAATTTCCCAGACTCGCTCGGCAAACTGGGCGAATTTCTGCGGAATAAGAGGAAGGACGTACTCCATCCACTGGGGGAACAGAATGGCCAGTCCTGCTCCATGAGGGATATCGTAAACACCACTCAACTCGAGCTCCATCCGGTGTGTGGCCCAGTCCCCCATTACCCCCGCTTCAATGAGGTGGTTGAGGGCAAGTGTCCCGCACCACATGATGGTTGCCCGGGCATCG
>JBDIWL010000074.1:0-6236 GCA_039638315.1 Candidatus Caldatribacterium thermophilum
CCTGTGTCTTCTCGGCAAGGTCCTTTATGCCTATCGTATGGCTGAAATTGAGCACCTGGAGGCCTGTATCTGGCAGGAGATCGGCAAAGGGGAGAATGTTGGCATCGTTGTGGTACACCCGAATCATACCAGGGAAGGCCTCAAAAATCGCCTTGAGGTAGGGATGGGCAAAAACTTCGTAGTCTTTCCGGGAGAGGAATCCCACAACATCGTCAAGGACCATAATGCCCTCGCAGGTTGGCGCAGCCTGGATTTGCGCCTTGAGCCAGGCAATAACTGTTTCCGTCGTGATGTCAAGGAGCTTTTTTGCCTTTTCTGGCTCCGTCTTGAGGTCAAGGAGGAATTCGGTCAACCCCCGCACGTGCGCGGCAGTCACAAGAGGTCCCCGAGCCGCCACCATGCGAATGCACATGCCCTTTTCCCTCAGGACGTTTTGGACTTTCCGGTACCACCAGAGAATAAGAGGCATCAGTCCATCACGTTCTGGGTCGGGAGGAACAAGGGTTTCGACCTCATCGATGCTTCGGAGAGCGGGATTTATGGTTGGGGTACTTCCGCTGTACCAGTTAATCTTGCAGCCAAAGCCCGAAGGCTCTGCTGCCATACCGTACTCAGCCCAGAAACCGGGGAGAAAGACAATACGGGGATAGGTCTCGTACACTGCAAAATTTGCCTCAAGCCAGGTCTCAAAAGAGAGGTAGTAGTCGAAATGGGAAATGCCCCGCCACCCTGGAATCCAGGGGCTGTCGACAATGAGCGCCACGAGAGGATCAGGCCCTCTTCCATCAAGAACCTTTTCCTTAAAGGCATTCCAGCGACGTTCGTCCATTGTTCCTCCTCCTCTACCTCATGAGTCCCACAAGAGCAAGAGAAAGCTGCGGCACAAGGATGAGGACCACAACAAGTGCAAGGAGTGCACCCACGTATGCCCAGCTCTCCCGTATGTACTCCTCAACCTTGATATTCCCAAGGGAACACACTGTGTACATATTGACCCCAACAGGAGGCGTCACCCCACCAATCTGGATGAGGATGGCCATGATGACACCAAAGTGCACAGGGTCGAATCCCGCAGCCCGCACAATGGGAAGGAAAATGGGGGTGAGAAGGAGAGTATTCACCGTCCCTTCCATGACCATCCCGGCAACAAAGAGGAAAGAGACAATGGCAAGCATGAGGAGAAACGGATGGTTCGTCAAGCCGAGGATGAAGGTCGACATTTTCACCGGGACCTTTTCATAGGCCAGAGCGTACATGAGAATGGCCGCCATAGAGACGATGAGCATGATGACGGCGTTGTCTTCAGCAGCATCACGAATGGCCTCCCAGAACTTCTCCCAGGTGAGTTCCCGATGAATGAACTTCCCCACACAGAAGGCGTACACCACCGCGAAAGCCGCAGCCTCAACAGGAGCGAAAATCCCAAAACGCAGTGTAGTAACGAGGAAAAGTGGGAAAAGCAATGCCCAGATGGATTCCCGAAGAGCGCTCAGGACTTCCCGGAAGGAACTCCGCTTCCCTTGTCGATCCCGGTCGTATCCGTACCGGATTGCTTTCCAGTGCGTCACCCCCATCATGGTCACGCCCATGAGGATTCCAGGGATAATGCCGGCGATGAAGAGCTTTCCCACCGAAACTTGGCCAGCGAAGCCATAGAGCACAAGGCCGATGCTTGGGGGAATGATGGCCGTACTGAGGGAACTGCAGGCAAGAACCGCTGCTGAAAAGCCATCGGCATACCCTCGCCGGCGCATCTCCGGAAGCAGGATTCTCGTTTCCATGGCAGCATCAGCATTGGAAGACCCCGAAACACCCCCCATGAACATGCTCAAGACACAGCTCACCTGAGCAAGAGCCCCAGGAAGGTGGCCAACGAGGACATCAGCAAGATGAATGAGGCGCTTTGTAATTCCAGAAACGTTCATAAGGTGCCCGGCAAGGACGAAGAAGGGAACCGCAAGGAGGGGAAAGGATTGCGTTCCAGCCACAAGCCGCTGGGCTACGATGGGGAAAGGAATACTCGTCTGGGAGAGGAAGTACACCATCCCTGCAATACCCAGGGTAAAGGCAATAGGAACGTTACAGAGGAGAAGGACAACAAAGGTTAACGCAGCGTAAAGGAGCTGCATCTTACCCCCTCACTTTCTCAAGGATTTTGGCAATCAAAGTGAGGCACATGAGGCCAGTTCCTACTGGGACAGCGGCGACAATGACAGAGTAACTCAAAAAGAAAATCTCCTCAAAGACCCTCTTTGTGTTTGCCAAAACCATGCGAACCCCAAGGTAGGTGGCAATAACGAGAAAGAGAAAGACAAGAAGAGTCATCACAAGCTCGATAGTGTTTCTTGCCTTCTCAGGGAGCCTGTCCACGAGGGAACTCATACCAATGTGGCGGTTGCGACGCAGGGCCCTGTCAGCACCGATGTAGATGAGCCAGACAAAAAGCCCTGAGGCAAGCGCATTCGTCCAGTTCACCGGGTACCCCACATACCGCAAGAGAGCAGAAACGAACACCAGCCCAACAATGACTAAAAGTAAACCCTGACACACGGCAACCTCAACTCGGTCAAGAAACGCCATAACCCGCTGCATCGGTAACCCTCCCCAGAAAAACGGGGGGTGGAGCACACCCCCCAAGGCTTACTCCTTACCGAGGAATTCGCGGACTTTCTTGCGAAGTTCCTGGTACCCAAGCTTTTCGTATACTGCTTCAGCACGTTTCTTGAAGGGTTCAAGGTCGACGTCATTGATGATGGCTCCCTCAGCAGCCATTTTCGCCTCAAGGTCATCAAGAGTCTCAAGGAGGAGCTGCGTTGCGTAATCTCCAGCTTTCTCAGCCTCCTCAAGGAGAATCTTCTGGTACTCCTCAGGAAGCGAGCTGAACCACGTATCGCCAACTACCGGGGCATTCCAGAGCTGGATATGCCCGGTGCGGGTGATGTACTTTGCCACCTCGTAGAGCTTCGAGCCATAGGTTGCTGGATGCTGGGCTTCGGCTCCATCAATGACTCCCTGCTGGAGAGCAGGGTACACTTCTGTCCAGGGAAGGGCAACAGGTGTTCCTCCAAGGGCTCGAATGGTCTCCTGCCATACCGGTGCACCGGGAGTACGAATCTTTAAGCCTTCAAGGTCTTCAGGCTTTGTGATGGGCTTCTTGGTGAGGAAGTGGCGAGCTCCAGCGTACCAATTGAAGGCCAAGACGACAAGGCCCTGCTCTTTACGGAGTTTCTCAAACCATGCCTTTGGAAGGTCGGACTTCAGGAGCTTCTGCATCTCCTCAACACTATCCACAAGATAGGGACAAAGGAGGATACCAATTTCCGGGACCCAGACGCCAAGTCGCCCGGCATCGGTATTGACACAAACCCCTGCTCCGAGTACTGCCTGCTCAAGCATTTCTTCATCCCGACCAAGAACCCCTCCAGGGTAAAGCTCCACTTTGATTTTGCCGTTGGTGCGGGCTTCAACCCCTTCCTTGAACTTCTCGTATCCCTTGTAGATGGTGTCGTCCTGGGTGATGACCATGGAAACTTTGAGTTCATAGGTTTTCTCCTCAGCCCACACATATCCAGAAACCAGAGCCAGAGCAAGGAGTACTCCCAGAATACAGGCCAACCACGTGCGCATGACTTCACCCCCTCAGAGAGTCTTTTACAAGGCAAAGAACGGACTTTTGCAGGAATGCACTGTGCCGTCCCTTTCCCACCCCCTTACTTAAAGTACTCTGGATACTCTTCTCGCAGCCGCTCAAAGTCCGGGTCGTTCTGCCGAAGATGCATTTCCACAAGTTCCTCAACCCGTGCCGCATTGTGGTCAAAAATCGCCCCGGCGATTTCCCGATGCTGCTGCACGACCTCTCCAACCCCGATTCCCAGGGAGAGCTTCAAAACCCGAATCCGGCGGAAATCGGCATTGATCTGGGCGATGAGGTCCCAGATGCGCTCCTTTTTGCACCCCCGGTAGATGAGGCGGTGAAACTCTTCGTCAAGCTCAAAGAGGCGGAGGAAATTCCGTTCCTCAAGGCACACTTCCTGCAACGCAAGGTTAGAGCGGAGCTCGAAAACGAGTTCCTGGGGGAAAGACTCACAGGCAAGACGGAGAATGGCCTTTTCCAGGGTTCGGCGCATGAAACGGGCCTCGTCCACCCGCTCAAGGTCAATGAGGGAAACCACCGTCCCCCGCTGGGGGTACGTTTCAAGGAGTCCTTCCTGGGCGAGGCGAATGAACGCTTCCCGAACGGGAGTACGACTCACCGAGAGCTTCTCGGCAATCTCCTGTTCGGTAAGACTCTGTCCCGGCTTGAGGGCAAGAAGGATAATGTTCCTTCGCAGCGTTTCGTAAACGTACTCGCGAGCTGAAGCTCCCCGTTTGGGTACAGAAAGGAGTTCCACGTTAACCCTCCCCTTTTGTATACTACCATGCTAATATATTCACGTCAACCTCTTCACACGCCGGCATAAGCCAAAAATCCTCCGTCAACAGGAATCACCGCTCCCGTGACAAAGCCAGAAGCCTCCTCGTCGCAGAGCCAAAGGAGCGTCCCAATGAGTTCTTGAGGTTCTCCGAGTCGCCCCATCGGAGTGTGGGCAAGAATCTTCTGCGCCCGGGGCGTGAAGCTCCCATCCTCAGCAACAAGGAGACGGTAGTTCTGCTGCGTCAGGAAGAATCCCGGGGCTATAGCGTTTACCCGCACTCCCGACTTCCCAAGGTATACCGCAAGCCACTGGGTGAAATTGGCTACCGCAGCCTTTGCCGCCGCATAGGCAGGTACCCGGGTTATGGCTCGAAAGGAGGCCATGGAAGCGATGTTGATGATGACCCCTCTGCCGCGTCTTGCCATTTCCCTGCCAAAAACCTGAGTGGGGATTACGGTACCCAAAAGGTTGAGATCGAAAACGAAACGAAATCCCTCAAGGTCCAGGTCAAAAAAGCTCTCTCCTCTTTCAAGGTCCTCAGGAGCAAAAAACTCCTGAGAGAGCGTCCCTCGAGGATGGTTTCCGCCCGCACCATTGATGAGAATATCCCAACCACCAAAGGCTTGCTGCACCTCTTCTTTTGCCTGCAGGACGCTTTCCCGGTTGAGCACATCACATCGTACTGCCTGGGCCACACCACCACTTGACACTATGTCTTCAGCAACCCGCTGAGCCGCCTCAAGATTCAGGTCCAAGACAGCTACCTTTGCCCCATGGGAGGCCAAGGCCTTAGAAAAGGCACTGCAGAGCACTCCACCCCCACCGGTGACGACGGCAACCTTTCCAGTGAAATCGAACACGTGTTTCACCCCCATCTAAAAGGTCAGAAGAACCTTGCACGTTGTTTCCGGATGCTCCTCAAGGAGCGCAAAGGCCTCATGGACTTTCTCGCAAGGGAACACGTGGCTCACAAGCCTTTCTGGGTGCAGTTTCCGTTCCTCAAAAAGCCTCACGACCTGGGGAAACTTGTGCGCCTGCAACCGTGAGCCCACAATGGTCAATTCTCGAAGGGTAATGGGTGCCTGAGGAATGGGAGAGGGCACAGTGTGGAACCCTAAAACCACCACCCTCCCCGCCCGAGAGGCAAGGCGCACTGCCTGTGCGAACGTCTCCGGAAGCCCAACAGCATCGATAACGACATGGGCCCCGCCTGGAAAGTACCGGAACACGTCTTCTTCCAGGTTGTCCTCCCGGGCATGCACCACGAAGTCGGCCCCCAGAGTCCGGGCTCTTTCCAGGCGTTCTGGCAGAACGTCCGATATGCCGCAGCATGCTCCCAGGTACTTAAGGTACACGAGGAGGCAAAGACCTATGGGACCAGCGCCGATGATGAAGACCTTATCTGAGGCCGTAATTTTCCCCCGGTCCACGACCTGGAGAACGATGGTAAAGGGTTCCATGAGTGCCGCCTCTTCCCAGGGAATGTCCTTCGAAAAAGGATGGACGTTTCGCTCTGGAACCACCACGTACTCCTGAAATCCCCCATCCCTGTGGACCCCCATGACCTCAAGCCGCTCGCACACATTCGGTCGACCAATAGAACAGGGGTAACAGGTACCGCAAAAGAAGATCGGTTCCACCACCACACGATCTCCTTCTCGGACCCGCGTCACTCCCTCTCCACGCGCCACCACCTCCCCCACGAACTCATGCCCTATGACCCGTGGGTACGTAGCCACTGGTGAAGTCCCATGGAAAATATGGAGGTCCGTCCCGCAAATGCCCCCAGCCCGTACCCGGACAAGAACATCGGTACGTGCC
>JBDIWL010000075.1:0-6184 GCA_039638315.1 Candidatus Caldatribacterium thermophilum
GGCGAGCGAACGATACTCGTTGACTGCGATGTGATTCAGGCCGATGGTGGCACAAGAACCCTCGCCATAACCGGCTCTTTCATTGCCCTTGTGGACGCACTCTGGCGGTTCCTCGATACAGGAGTCTTACCTGAGCGGGGTATCGTGCGGGATTACCTTGCAGCGGTGAGCGTAGGTATCGTCAACGGGGAAATGCTCCTTGATTTGAACTTCGAAGAGGACTCTATTGCCCAGGTCGATATGAACGTCGTCATGACAGGAAGTGGAAGACTCGTCGAAGTCCAGGGAACGGCAGAAAAAGAACCTTTTTCCCGGGATACCCTAAACGCCCTCCTTGACCTTGCCCAGCGAGGCATTCAGGAAATCCTCACCATGGAACGAAAGCTCCTTGAGCGGGGTCTCCCATGAAACCCACAGTGTACATCGTGACCAGAAACGCGGGGAAACTCGCAGAGATACGGGATATTCTTGCCTGCTCTGGCATTGAGGTACGAAGCATTTACGACGTCGCTGATATCGGCGAGGTTGCCGAAACCGGGGGAACATACCTTGAAAATGCCCTCCTCAAGGCCCGGGCTGGCTTCGCAAAGACAGGACTCCCCTCAGTTGGGGAGGACTCAGGGCTTGAAGTTGATGCCCTGGGGGGACTCCCCGGTGTCCATTCGGCGCGTTTTGGGGGTCCCGGGCTTTCTGAGAAAGAACGAATACACCTTCTCCTTGAGCGCCTCAAGGGAATCCCAAAGGAAAAGCGAACGGCCCGTTTTATCTGCGTCGTGGCGCTTTCAGGGCCCTGGGGAGAAAAGGCCTTCGAAGGAGTCTGCGAGGGGTACATCGCCGAGGAACCCCAGGGAGATATGGGATTTGGGTACGATCCGGTGTTTGTGTTCCCACCTTTTGAAAAGACCTTCGCCCAGCTTGGTCCTGAGGTGAAAAACCGGGTGAGCCACCGGGCTATGGCGTTTCGGAAACTCGCCGCATTCCTCACTGAGGAAATTTACAAAAACCGGGAAAAGAACACTATACAAGGGGCCACACAGAGAGAGTGAAGCACCCCGCTCACCACCCCGAGGGGGACGAGCTTTCCTTTGCTCACCCGAGAAAGCACTCCCAGGGTCGTGTCCATGCTTGTTGCCCCACCTAAGGCCACCGCTGCCCATCCCCCAAAAACCTGGTACACCCACTCAAGGTTCACAAGGGCAAGGATTTCCCGAAACACGTTGCTCAAAAAGGCAAGAAGCCCAAGAGAAGGATTCCCAAGGCGAGCAAGGAGCACCCCTGAGAGGGAGTACCAGCCGAATCCTGAAGCTACAGCAAGACTCTCCCCCACCGTGAACCGGGTAGAGAAAGCAAGCACCAAAGCCCCCACGAGACTCCCTGCCATCGCCCCAAGAGGGAGAAGGAGTACCCGAAGCCCAAGAGTCTGCACCTCTAAAAAGGAACCCCGGTCTCTCCCAAGCTCCATGCCAACCCCAAAGACAAGAACAAGAAGGGCAACATCCACACATCCTTCAGGAAGCGAAAAAACACCAAGGAAACCAAAGAGTACCCCAAGACCAAGGCCGGCCACAACAAAAAGGGTCATCTGGACCTTCTCCCCCTTGCGATTCGTTCAAAGAGTACCGCAAAAGCGACTGCTCCTATCCCTGAGGCAAGGGCAAACCAGAATGCCGCAACACCAAAGGAAACGAGCTGGGTCCGGATGCTCCTGTCCCCACCAAGGCGCATCCCCATGGCAAAGAGAAGCACAAAAAGCCCCACAACTGTAAGGATTTTTCCCATTTTCTCTCCACGTTGCCCAAGCATTCTCCCCACGAGAAAGCCAGCAACAAGAACAAGAAGAATCGCCCAGGTCATGGCGCGTTCTCAAAGACTATTCCCTCGTACTTCCTGAGGATGTTGCTCCGCCAGCGCAGAAAGGCCTCCTCAACCTCAGCAAGACGCGCTCCATTCCCCTCCTCAAGGAAGGCCAAAAGGAGGTCCTTGATTTTCTGGGCTTCCCGATCGGGAGGGCGAAGCGCCCGGACCGTATACATCGGAGGAAGTACTCCTCGATCGATATCCACAAGAATATCTCTGACCCTGTTGTGGAAGGTGACGATATCCTCAAGAGACGCCATCTTCTGCGACACACCGGGAAGGAAAAAGGAAGCAATACTTAGGGCCACAAGGGCAATGCAGGCCCCATAGGCAATGCGCTCTCCAAAGCGCCTCCAGGAAAACACTGAAAACCCTGGGGCGAGAACCCACCCAAGACCCATACCGGCAAGAAGCCCACCAACGTGAGCGGCGTTGTCAATGGCAGGAACGGTGAAACCGATGAGGAGGTTAATGAAGATAAAGGGGAGCAGGCTCATGCCCAAGCGGTGTAGTGAGGTATTCCTGTATTTGAGGCCTCCAGAAAAGAGTAATCCGGCAAGACCGAAAATCGCTCCACTTGCTCCCACACCCACCTGGCGGAAGTTGAGAAAGAAGGACAGAAAGCTCCCGGAAAGCCCCGAGAGGACGTAGACTATGAAAAACTTCCGGTACCCGTAGATTCCCTCAACGACTCTTCCAAGCTGGAAAAGCGCATAGGTGTTGAGGAAAAGATGCCACACGTTACCATGGAGGAAAATACAGATGAGGAGTCTCTGCCACTCCCCTGAAGCAATGAGTGGCCCATACTTCGCTCCAAGGCGCAGGAGATTAGAAAGAGTAAAGCCACCGCTTGCCACGGTGGCTACGAAGAATACCAGATTAAAAACGATGACTGGATACAGCATCAGGAAGCCCGGCTCAGCGCCTCCTCAACCTCCCGCCGGAGTGCTTCGTCAGTCGAGAGGTAGTGGTTAATTTCGCTTGAGAGCTTCACAAGAAGGTACAGCCAGTAAATGGTAAAGGTGATAACGCTCAAAATGATGAAGAGGAGAATGTTCCGGCGAGGTATACGGAATACCCGGCCACCAAGACGAACGCCATGCTTATCCTCAAGGTACTGGTAGAGCCTGTCTTTGAGGTCAGAGAGCTTTCCAGTGGAGCGGAAAATGAAGGCAAGGTACACAGCGAGGAAAATAAAGGCCAGGATATTGAAGAGAATCCCATACGTTCCGGTGAATAATCCAACGACATAGAAGATAAGGTACAACCAGAACGGCCAGGTTTGCACCACGAACTCTTCAGTACGGTTGGCGAAAAACCCAATCTCTCCCCGGAGCGGGTCTTCAAGACGGTCTTTGAGGTTGAGGAACACTTCCCGGGTGTTGGTGATGTTACGATTAATAGCCTGTGCCCACTGGTAGAGGACAAGAAGCTGAAAGATGGCTCCAAGGATACCGAAAATGGCAACGAGAGCTATGGAACCTCCGGCTGCAACAGGCTGCAGTTGCACCATGGCGACAAGTCCAGCGATAACGAAAACAACAGCAAGAATAACAAACACCACTGCCAGGACCGCAAGAGGCATGCTCACCCGATCTTCCTCGAGAAACCTGGAAATAGCCACGGTACTCCCTCCTTCCCTTTTCCTGCATTGTACCACAATTGCGCAAGCTACTCCCCTATAATTTTCACGAGGACCCGCTTCGGACGCTTCCCGTCGAACTCCCCATAGAAGACCTGTTCCCAGGGACCAAGGTCGAGTTTCCCTTGAGTGACCGCAATGACCACCTCCCGTCCCATAATGGTTCGCTTGAGATGAGCATCGGCGTTGTCCTCACCCACATTGTGGCGGTACTGCTCGTAGGGCTTCTCCGGGGCGAGTTTTTCAAGCCACCGCTCGAAGTCTTCATGAAGCCCCTCTTCGTCGTCGTTAATGAAGACACTTGCTGTGATGTGCATGGCATTGCAAAGGAGAAGACCCTCTCTGATGCCGCTTTCCTGAAGGCACGCTTCAAGAAGAGGGGTGATGTTCACAAAGGCACGGCGGGTAGGAATGGTGAACCAGAGTTCCTTTCTGTAGCTCCGCATGATTCCTCCTTCTGGGGCAAGGGACTCTGGCGGAGAGGGAGGGATTCGAACCCTCGAGGCGGTTTTTGGTCCGCCTAATCGCTTAGCAGGCGATTGCCTTCAGCCACTCGGCCACCTCTCCTTGAGACACCCGTAGTATACCATGGACAGAAAACGCCTTCAATACCCTGAAAGCGCGTAGGCTCTCTCAAGGACTTCCTGTACCGCCACTCCGTCTTCTACCGTTGCCCCAAGGGTGGGTTTTCCTGCAAGGCGCAGGAGGAAATCATGTGCACAGGCAATATGCGCCCGAACCCAGCCGATGGCAAATTTTCCAGGAATCTTATTCGGGTACGGGTACTGGTGCACCGACTCAATGAGCTGAAACCCCCGCTCTCCACCGTAGGGACCTTGAGGGCGGCGCGCATCGTATACAGCGAGGAAATTTGGCTGCATGGAGTTGTAGCGAATGGCCCCATGCATCCCCTCAATCTCCAGACGAAGTTCATCGCAGCTCCCTGTGGCGAAACGACTCGCTTCAATGGTCACCGGAGCACCGCTGGCGAGAACCCCAAAGACCTCAGCCCAGTCGTCGACACAAACATCGGCGTACTCTTTGCGCAGGGCGTCCTTAGGACGCTTCCTGATAAACGTCTTTCCCCGCGCACCCTCTACCGTAAAAGGACCAAGAAGGTAGTGGATAAGGTCAATAAGGTGTGACCCAAGGTCGGCAAGAGCCCCTCCACCGGAGAGTTCCCTATCGAGTCGCCAGCTCATCGGACGCAAAGGATCATTGTACCCAGAGTGAAGGTACTGGGCACGAACACGAACCACCTCGCCAAGGAAACCATCCCGAATGAGCTCTCGCGCTCTGAGAATGGCCGGGACAAAACGGTTTTGAAACGCCATGCCAAAGGGGATACCCGAGGCAATAACCATTTCCTGTATGCTCTTGGCCTCCTTGAGGTCGCGCGCCAGGGGCTTGTCACAGTAAACGGCCTTTTTTGCCCGCGCAGCCTCTGCAACCACCGGAAGATGCAAAGCGTTTGGTGTAGCTACAACGACAGCATCAATATCCTCCCGGTGTACGAGTTCCTCAAAGCGGTGGGTCACAAAGGGAACACCTGTTTCTTCCTGGACTTTCTGCGCCGTCTCTTCCCGAGAGGTGCAAATACCACGAATCTCGGGAAGAAAGGGAAGTTCCCCATAGTAGAATGGTAAAGACGTAAAGGCCAAAGCGTGGATACGTCCAATGAACCCAAAACCCACGATGCCAATACCAAGACGTTCCATTACTTCACCTCGAACTCCGGGGTGAGTATTTCAATACCATGCATGTAGCGGCGGAGCACCTCGGGAACGATGACCGTCCCGTCTTCCTGCTGGTAATTCTCTAAAATCGCCACAAGGGTCCTCCCCACGGCAAGGCCTGAACCATTCAGGGTATGGACGTAGTGGAGCTTTCCCGTATGGGAGCGGAAACGGATATTCGCTCGCCGGGCCTGGAAGTCCTCAAAGTTGCTGCATGAGGAAATCTCCCGGTACCTTCCCTGGGAAGGAAGCCAGACCTCAATATCGTAGGTTTTTGCTGCAGCAAAGCCCAAATCAGCAGTACATAAGGTCACTACCCGGTACGGAAGCCCAAGGAGTTCGAGGACCTCTTCGGCATCCCGCACGAGCTCTTCAAGCTCGTCGTAGGAAGTATCAGGATGGACAAATTTCACAAGCTCCACCTTGTTGAACTGGTGCTGCCGGATGAGCCCCCGGACATCCTTTCCGTAGGATCCTGCCTCACGGCGGAAACAGGCGCTATACGCCACGTAGTAAATGGGAAGGTCGTCTTCTTCGAGAATCTCATCGGCATGGAGATTCGTCACCGGGACTTCTGCGGTGGGAATGAGGTGGAGGTCGTCCTGGCAGTGGTACAGGTCATCAAAGAACTTCGGGAGCTGTCCGGTACCGGTCATGGTCTTCGTGTTCACAAGAAAGGGCGGAAAAATCTCCTGGTACCCGTGCTTTAAGGTGTGGAGATCGAGCATGAAGTTAATAAGCGCCCGCTCAAGAAGGGCCCCTTTTCCTTTAAGAACCGTGAAACGGGATGAGGCAATTTTTGCTCCCCGTTCAAAGTCGAGAATGTTGAGGGTTTCACCAATTTCCCAGTGGGGCCGTGGGGGGAAATCGAACTCCCTCGGTTCCCCCCATCGGCGAACTTCCACATTATCCTCTTCGCCCTTTCCAAAGGGAACGGTCTCATGAGGAA
>JBDIWL010000076.1:0-6173 GCA_039638315.1 Candidatus Caldatribacterium thermophilum
CGGGGTCCTCATCGTTTATAGCCTCAATACGCAACAGCGCATAGTACCGCTCTCCTTCCTTGGGTGGACGAACCTGACCAGCGACCTTATCGCCACTGCTCAATCCGAAACGCTTAATCTGCGATGGGGAAACGTACACATCGTTCTCGCTTGGGGTAAAGTCATCGGCGGTTCGCAGGAACCCATAGCCCTCTGGGGTGATTTCGAGAACCCCCTCACTGAAAAGGTACCCCTTGGCTTCTGCGCCCTTTTTGAGAATCTCAAAGATGAGATCGTTTTTGCGCTTCCGGCTGTAGCCGGAAATACCGAGACTCTGGGCTATCTCAGCAAGTTCACTCCCCGTTTTCTTTTTGAGCTCAGCAAGGGTATATTGGGGAATTTCGACTTTCTTTTCTTCCTTTTTCTCTTCTTCTTTTTCTTCCGTCACAATATCAACGTGATTGTTCTCAACCACCGCATGAACCTCCTCTTCTCTTTATTCAAGAAGCTTCTCAGCTAAGGACACGTGCTCTACCGTATCGACATCGAAGCCAATTTCCGCATAAGGTGTGATGATTGCCCGACCCCGCATGCCGAGGATATGCGCCACCCGATCCTCCACATCACGGATGGTGAGACGACGCAAAAGGAGCTTCACAATGGTGCGTAGACCAAGGAGCCGAGCAATGGCAATGGGGCTTTTCCGGGACGCAACCACACGGGCAATCCACTCCCTTTTTGCCTCCACAACCTTGGGGTCCAGAAGGAGCAAGTTTCCTCCAGTAAAGCACCCCTCCCGAAGGCATACAAACGTCCGTTTCCCTCCGCCGATTCTTGCTTCGTAAGTTTCCTTTCGCACTATCGGGTAGTAGAAATCCGCAGCCACTTCTGCACACCGGGCAAGGAAATCTCGCACTGCCTCAGCCCGAAGGAGCGGCAAATCGCTCGTTGCTACGAGAACCTTTTCCTCGGTTCTCAGAGCTTCAAGACCCTTGAGCGTGCTCGCAAAGGGGTCATCCCCTGCCTCAACAACGGCATCAACCAGGGTTCCAACTCGGGCCTGGAGCACAGGAACTGGACCAACAACAACTATTCGCTTAATCGAGGATACGTTTCTGAGGGCTTCTATAACATACTCTATCATAAACTTCCCCCGGATGACAAGGAGGGCCCGGTTGAGAACCCCAAATTTTTTCTCTATCTCCCCCTGGCGACTTCCTCCAGCAAGAATGACTGCATCAGGCATATCCTTCCCCTCCGCTTTCCGTTCGTGTTTCCGTACACAGTGCCTGGAGTCCTCTTTGCGCAAGGTACATCACGATATCCTCCCCCTCCCTGCGACTCCCCACAACCCCCACAACGGTTGAACCACTCCCGGTGACAAAGGCTCTCCGACATCCAAGGCGAAGGAGCATATCCCTGTACTCCCTGAGCACCGGGTACTCCAAAAAGAGCACCTCCTCAAAGTCATTCCACACCACATCTTCAATATCGCTTGCCTCAGGTCGCGCGAGAAACCGCTTGAGGGGCTCCCTCGGACCGGTCTTCCCCAACGCATCCCACTTCCGGTACGCCCACACAGTGGATATGGGAAAAGAGGGGAAAAGGAGGACAAGGTAGCGATGCGGTGGAGGGGAAAGGGGCACCACACACTCACCCCTTCCCGTAACCAGGGCAAAGGGGGCGTTGACAACAAAAAAGGGGATGTCCGATCCCAGGGAAAGGGAAAGCTCCACGAGATCCTCAAGACGAGGATTATAACCAGCGAGACGGGGGAGAAACCGCAAGAGCGTAGCAGCATTGCTGCTCCCTCCCCCAAGGCCTCCACCTGGAGGAATTGCCTTGTGCAACTCTATGGCAAAACGGAGTCGAGAAAGTTTTGGAAAGGTCTCCCGAAGAAGGGAGACTGTTCTCACAAGAAGGCCGTCTTCCCCAAGAGGGATGGAAAGGTTACAGGAGAACGCATCAGAAGCTCCCAGTGTGATGCGGATTTCATCAAAGAGGTCAATTTGCTGCATGAGGGAAAGGATGTTGTGGTACCCATCGGCCCGAAGGCCCTCTATGGCCAGGAACCAGTTGATTTTTGCAAAGGAGCGAAGGATGTACGTTTCCCCATCACGGTAATCCATAGGCCACCCACTCACCCACATCGCCAAAGGAGAGCACTTCCATTGGCAAGGAAAAGCGGAGATTCCGTACAGTACGAATGAAGCGCTCCCGGTCTCCCCGCACAAAGACCGTCAACGAGGGAGGAACCCGAGGTTCACCCCCCGGAAGTACTTCCTTGACTTCCCGGGCACAGCTTGCCGCAGGATTGACCACCGGAAAAAGGTCATGAGCAAGCTCCTCAAAGAAGTCACTGATAAAGGCAAAATGGGTACAACCCATGATGATACCTCGCACACCCTGTCTGTGCAGGGCTTCAAGACGCGCTCGCACCCACTTCCTCCAGATAAGGGTATCGAAAGTCCCCTGCTCCACCGCGTCAATGAACTCTGGCCAGGCTTCTTCAAAAACCTGGACCCCCGGGCGAAGCCTTTCCATGATGCGGCGAAACGACCCCGCCCGAACCGTCGCACGGGTGGCCAAAACACCAATGGCTCCCTCAGGAACACGAATCAAAGCCTCCTTACAGGCTGGCTCCACAATGCCCACAAGGGGCACGGTGTACCTTTCCCTGAGTTCTGGGAGGAGCAGCGAACTTACCGTTCCACAGGCAACCACAAGAACCTGAACTCCCACACCATGCACCAGAAAATCCACCACAGGCTGCACAATGGCGGAAAGCTCTCCTTTCTCCTTTTCCCCATAGGGAAAATGCTGGGGGTCCGCAAAGTACACAACGGGATGGGAAGGAAGGAGCTTGCGTACCGCAAGGACAACGCTGAGCCCACCAATGCCTGAGTCCATAATGCCGACAACCTGGTGTTTCAATGGCGTTCTCTCCTCTGGCGGAACGAATAGGAGGCTTTCAGAAATCCAAGGAAGAGGGGATGGGGGCGGTTAGGACGAGACTTGAACTCGGGATGGAACTGCACTCCCACAAAGAAGGGATGGTCTGGAAGTTCCACAATTTCGACCACCTGGTACTCGGGGTTGAATCCTGCCATAACCATGCCCCGCTTTTCCAGGTGATCCACAAAGTGCTCGTTGAGTTCGTACCGGTGGCGGTGTCGCTCCCAGATTTCCCCCTGTCCGTAGAGGGAAAAGCTCTGGGATGACTGGGCAAGGAGGCATCGGTAGTTGCCAAGCCGCATGGTCCCGCCTTTATTTCGCATGCCCCGTTGCGAGGGGAGGAGATCGATGACCGGATGGGAAGTCTCCGGGTCAAACTCCGTAGAGTGGGCATCAGAAAAGCCCAGAACATTCCGGGCAAACTCAATAACCGCCACCTGCATACCAAGGCAGATACCAAAAAAGGGTACACCGCGCTCCCGAGCGTACCGCACGGCCTCAATTTTCCCCTCAATTCCCCGCTGCCCAAACCCCCCGGGGACGAGAATCCCATCGACCCCTGAAAGGAGGTCGCTGACATTCGTCTCCTTGAGCATCCCCGCCTCAATGGGACGGATGACCACCTGGACTCCTAAAGAGGCAGCGCTGTGCTTTAAAGCCTCACAAATACTGAGATAGGCATCCTTCGACTCCACGTACTTCCCAACAAGGCCAATGACCACCGTATCTTCTGCCTCTTTCATGCGTCGCACAATATCCGACCAGTCCCGAAGGTCCGCCTCCCTCTGGGCAAGGCCGAGTTTCGCCGTAACGAGATTGCCAACTCCCCGCTCCTCCAGGACAAGGGGAACCTCGTAAATCGACTGGACGTCCATAAGGGGAACGATGGCGTCTTTTTCAATATCGCAGAAAAGGGCAATTTTAGCGATGACCTCAGAGGTAATGGGGCGAGAAGAACGGCATACGATGACATCAGGTTGAATGCCGATACTCCGGAGTTCCTTGACACTGTGCTGCGTGGGTTTTGATTTGAGCTCCCCTGCCGCTTCTATGTAAGGAACAAGGGTGACATGGACATAGAGGCAGTTGTCTTTGCCAATATCGTTTTTAATCTGCCGGATAGCTTCAAGGAAGGGCAATCCCTCAATATCGCCAACTGTTCCCCCAATTTCAACAATGGAGACATCGGCACCGCTTTCTTCTCGCAGACGAAAGACCTCTTCTTTAATCTGGTTCGTGATATGGGGAATAACCTGAACAGTGGCGCCCAGGAAATCCCCTCGCCGTTCTTTGTCAATTACCGAACTGTAAATCTTTCCCGTGGTGACATTACTTGACTTTGAGAGTTCCTCATCGATGAACCGCTCATAGTGCCCAAGGTCAAGGTCTGTTTCTCCCCCGTCATAGGTCACAAAAACCTCTCCGTGCTGGTACGGGTTCATCGTCCCCGCATCAACGTTAATGTACGGGTCAAACTTCTGCATGGTGACCTTAAGGCCACGGCTTTTGAGGATTCTCCCAAGAGAAGCAGCGGTGATACCTTTACCAAGAGAGGATACAACCCCACCCGTAACAAAAATGTACTTCCCTGTATCTTTCATAGTCTCAACCCCGCTCACATGCTCTCAGGAACCGAAATACCAAGAAGCTCCAGAGCGTTCTGCAGAACAATCTGGGTGAGGCGGCACAGGGCAAGACGGAAGGACATGCGTGGCACATTCTCCGGGTCAAGAATCCGATGGAGGTTGTAGAAAGAGTGGAAAGACCCCGCAAGGTCGTGGAGGTAGTTGCAGAGGAGGTACGGCTGCCTGAGGAGGGCACTCTGCTTGACGACTTCCGGGAAGTACACGATAGCCTTGGCGATGTCGCGTTCATCTTCGTTCTCAAACCCAAATTCCAGGGCCTCCTGGAATGGCACCCAGGAAAGACCACGCTTTTTCGCCTCCCGAAAAACGGACACAATCCGGGCGTGAGCGTACTGAACGTAGTACACCGGATTATCCATGGACTGTCGCTTGGCTTCTTCCACGTCGAATTCAAGGTGCGTCTCAGGGTCGCGCATGAGGAAGTAGTACCGGGCAGCATCCACGCCAACCTCGTCAATGAGGCTGCGAAGAGGCACAAATTCTCCCTGCCTTGTGGACATACGCTCTGGCTGCCCACCTCGAAGGAGAGTCACAAACTGGACAATGAAAATCTCTAAGAAATCCTCAGGAAGTCCCAAAGCCCGCATTGCTGCGTGCATTCTCGGGATGTATCCATGGTGGTCAGCACCCCAGATATCGATAACCCGCGCAAAACCCCGCTTCCACTTGTTCCAGTGGTAGGCAATGTCAGAGGCAAAGTAGGTTGGTGCCCCATTCTCCCGGATGAGTACCCGGTCCTTGTCATCCCCCCAAAGCGTTGTCCGGAGCCACAGGGCCCCATCCTGCTCGTATGTATACCCCTTTTCCCGGAGGAGGTTGAGAACGTACTCCACTTCCCCATTCTCGTAAAGAGAGCGTTCACTGAACCATACATCGAAGAAGACCCGAAAGTCATCGAGGTCTTTCCGGATTTGCGCAAGAATCTTCTCCACCGCGTACTCCCGAAAGAGTCTGGCACGCTCTTCTTCGGGAAGCTCAAGAATTCCTGCACCCCGCTCTGCGAGGAGCTCCCGGGCAATATCCACAAGGTACTCCCCCCGGTACCCTCCCTCCGGGATATCCACGTCCTCCCCGAGGAGTTGCCTGAACCGTGCTTCAAGGGAAGCACCAAGGAGCTCAATTTGCTTCCCCGCATCGTTGATGTAGTACTCCTTCTCCACCTGGAAACCGGCCTTTTTGAGAATCCTCGCCAGAGCATCCCCAAAAGCGGCGCACTTTCCATGGCCCACGTGGAGAGGCCCTGTGGGGTTGACGCTCACAAACTCAACCTGGACTCTCTTTCCTTTCCCAACATCCACTTCCCCAAAGCGTGCATCCTCTGCCAGAACTTTCCTCAGAAGCCCAAGCAAAAAAGCATCCTTAAGGGTGAAATTAATGAACCCACCACCGGCTACCTCTACTCGGGCAATCTCTGAGAGGAGTGGTTCAAGGAGTTCCTTGAGGTTCTGGGCAACTTCCCGCGGGGAACGCTTCAGTGCGCGGGCCAAAAGAAAAGCAACATTGGTGGCGAAATCCCCGTGTCTTTTTTCCCGCGTCGGTTCGACCACAAAATCGACCTTTTCTGAAGAGGGATGAAGCGATGCGAGTGCCTCA
>JBDIWL010000077.1:0-6105 GCA_039638315.1 Candidatus Caldatribacterium thermophilum
ACTCGCCAAGCGGAAAACCTTAAGAAAGAAGCACTTCTCGCCGCACGGGAAGAAATCCTCCGAGAAAAACAGGTTCTCGAGGAGGAAATTCAGAGAAAACGAAAAGAGCTTCAGAATTTGGAGAACCGCCTCCTTCGGCGTGAAGAGATGCTCGAGCGCCGAATCGAGCAGCTTGAAAAATCTGAAGCCACCCTTCGAAAGGCCCAAGAAACTCTGGAACAGGAGAGAAAAGAAGTAGAACTCATGAAGGCTCGAGAGATTCAGGAACTCTCGCGTATTGCGGGCCTCTCCATCGAAGAAGCCCAGAAGGAGCTCCTGGAAAGGGTAGAAAAAACCCTTGAATACGAAATTGGTCTGCGAGTAAAGGAAGCAGAAGAGAGGGCACGAAAAGAGGCTGAACGAGTAGCAAGGGACATTGTAGGCCAGGCTATCCAACGATACGCAGCGGATTTCACCGTTGAGAGCACCGTATCAGTAGTTACCCTTCCAAATGATGAGATGAAAGGACGCATTATAGGTCGAGAGGGAAGGAATATCCGTACATTTGAGATGATGACGGGGGTGGACCTTATCATCGACGATACGCCTGAAGCGGTCATCATATCTTGCTTTGATCCTATACGAAGAGAGGTTGCTCGTATTGCTCTTGAGAAGCTCATCATGGATGGGCGTATCCATCCCGCACGTATTGAGGAGCTCATCGAGAAAGCGAAGGCTCAGGTTGAAGAGAAAATTCTCCAGGAAGGGGAACAGGCACTCTTCGATACGGGAATTAAAAATGTACATCCAGAGCTTGTCAAGCTCCTCGGCAAGTTGTACTTCCGTACGAGTTATGGGCAGAATGTGTTGCAACACGCCAAAGAAGTAGCACATTTTGCAGGCATGATGGCAAGTGAACTTGGCGCCAATGTGTACGTGGCGAAAAGGGCAGGACTTCTCCACGACATTGGAAAAGCACTGGATCACGAAGTTGAGGGACCCCACGCACGAATCGGAGCAGAATTGCTCAGTCGATATGGGGAAAAGTGGGAGGTTATTCACGCTGTGGAAGCCCACCATGGTGATGTCGATCCTCAAACCCTTGAAGCAGTACTCGTGCAGGCAGCAGACGCAATTTCTGCCTCCCGTCCTGGGGCGCGGAGAGAAAGTCTTGAAGCGTATATTAAACGTCTGGAACGCCTGGAGAAAATTGCTGATTCCTTTGAGGGTGTCGAAAAAGCCTACGCCATACAGGCGGGACGTGAAGTGCGCATCATTGTGAAGCCAGACCGCGTCGATGACGCGGGTGCAGCAAAACTCGCCTGGGATATAGCAAAAAGAATTGAAAAAGAGCTTGAGTACCCTGGACAGATTAAGGTGACGGTTATTCGGGAAACACGGGCCATAGAATACGCGAAGTAACAGAGGAGGATGGTATTTTGAGATTCCTCATTGTGGGAGACATCGTAGGAAAACCTGGAAGACGCATACTTCGAGAAAAACTCCCTGTTCTTAAGGAAACATTTCGAATCGATGCTGTTGTTGCCAACGGCGAAAACGCTGCAGGCGGCTTGGGCATTACGCCAGAAGTGTGTGAAGAAATTCTTAACTACGGAGTGGATGTAGTGACCACTGGAAATCACATTTGGGACAAGAAAGAGATTCTCGGATACATTGACCGGGAACCTCGCCTTCTTCGTCCCTTGAATTACCCGGAGGGTGTTCCGGGGAGGGGATCACTTATCCTTGAAAAGGAGGGGAGGATTTGGGCGGTTATCAATCTCAGTGGTCGTGTGTTCATGCCTCCTTTGGATTGCCCCTTTCGCAGGATTCAGGAAGAACTCAGGGCTCTCCAAGAACGTACCAAGATCATCCTCGTAGATTTCCATGCAGAAGCCTCATCCGAGAAGATAGCCATGGGATGGTTCCTCGATGGGAAAGTCTCCTGTGTTTTCGGAACTCATACTCATGTGGCTACAGCGGACGAACGTATCCTCCCCCAAGGAACGGCGTACATTACGGATATTGGTATGACAGGAGCACACGATTCAGTTATTGGTATCGAAGTAGGAGATATTGTTGGAAGGTTCCTCACACAGATGCCGGTGAAGTATCGGGTGGCCAAAGAAAATGTGAAACTCAACGGGATTGTCGTGGAGGTGGATGACACCACAGGGAAAGCACGGGAAATTTTTCGTCTCTCTGTACCTCTTGCGGAGCACGTTTGAGTAAACGATGAAGAATGGAGAGTGAAAGGGGGAGTCAACATGGACGTTCTCAAGGTTTCTTCAAAGTCAAATCCCAACGCTGTTGCTGGTGCCTTAGCAGGTGCAATCCGGGAGAAGGGGATGGCTGAAATACAGGCTATCGGAGCGGGGGCCGTAAACCAGGCAATCAAGGCTATTGCTATTGCACGGGGATACGTTGCTCCAAGCGGCATCGATCTTGTATGCATCCCTGCCTTCACGGACGTCACCATCGACGGAGAAGAACGCACCGCCATTAAGCTCATTGTGAAGCCCCGAAATGATTAATAAAAAAGCCTGTTCTCCTTCGAAGGAGAACAGGCTTTTTTATTCAGAACGAGGGGCAGGAATAGAGGGTACTGGTTTTTGTTTTTCTTTTTGTGGATTCCATGGAGAAAAAGCTTTCTGTCGCCTTAGTAACCTTCGGGTGCCAGATGAACAAAAGCCGATCGGAGCATCTCCTCTACCTCTTCCTGAGAGACGGGTTCTCCCGAGCTCAAAGGGAAGAGGAAGCAGATGTTCTTGTCTTTAACACCTGTGCAGTCCGAGAGCATGCAGTAGCGAGAGCTCTTGGGGTCATTGCTCACTTGTACCACACCATCTGCGCAAAGCGTGGAAAACCGCCGCTTGTTGTCCTCTGCGGCTGTATGAGTGAACTGCTCCAAGAGAAGGTTCTTGAGCGCATCCCTTACGTAAGTGTCCTTACAGGAACCCACAATCTTGATGCGATTCCTCGCCTCGTACGGGAAGCTATCACAAGCGGTGAACGTAAAGTCTCTTTCTCTTCCCCTCAACCTCTTTTCCTTGAGGCAGGCTACGAGCGAGAGAACAGAGTCTCCGCATACCTTCCCATAGCCTTCGGATGTGATAACTTTTGCAGCTACTGTGTCGTTCCGTATACCACAGGACCCCAGAGAAGTAAACCTAAGGAACTTGTCCTGAAAGAGCTCTCTGACCTCATAGAAGAGGGATTTCGCGAAGTGACGCTCCTTGGTCAGAACGTAAACTCCTATGGGAAGGACTTTGGAAATCCGCACGCCTTTGAGGAACTCCTCGAGAGTATTGAGAACCGCTTTGGAAGGGAAAAGGTGTGGATTCGCTTCATCACGTCCCATCCAAGAGATATGCACCGAGCAATCGTGGAGATTGTACGGGAAAGCCGTGTCCTCTGTCCGTACTTTCATCTCCCCCTCCAGGCAGGTTCAAACAGGATTCTCCAGCTCATGAATCGGGGATACACAAAGGAACAGTACCTTGACATTGCCTTGTACATTCGCGAGTCTATCCCTGAGGCCACCATCGGCACAGATATCATTGTGGGTTTTCCAACAGAAACCGACACAGACTTCGCAGACACCCTTGAGGTAGTAAGAAAAGTGCAATTCGAAATCGCTTACACATATGCGTACTCCCCACGTCCCCGCACAAAAGCAGCAGAATTCAGAGACGACGTTCCCCAGGAAGTCAAAAAGGAACGCCTTGAAATACTTACCAAAGCCCTTAAAGAAGCATACTCTGAGCGTCTCCGCGTCCATGAAGGGAGAACGACAGAAGTACTCATCGTGGAGGAGAAAAAAGACTCGTTACTTGGGCGGACAAGGGAAAACCTTGGGGTTACCGTACCTATAAGCAGTGGTGCTCGCCTGGGGGATTTTCTTACCGTGTGCCTCTCGAGGGATTCCGGGGGAAAGCTCAAGGGAGATGCTCAAGAGGAATAACCTTGTTCTCTGCATCCTTGGTCCCACAGCAAGCGGAAAGACGGCAATATCTCTTGAGCTCGCTGAACGTCTCCGAGGAGAAATTATCTCTGCGGATTCTCTGGCAGTGTACAAATACCTCGATGTTGGCACTGCCAAACCCCCGGAGGAGGTGCGGAAGCACATCCCACACCATCTTGTCGATTTCCTTGATCCCAGGGAGCAGTGGAGTGCCTACGACTTCCGAAAAGAGGCGCTCCATCTCCTCCATGAAATACCGCTTCGGGAGTCCTTTCCAATAGTGGTAGGCGGAACTGCGTTCTACTTTGATGTCCTCTTCCATGGCATTCCTGCACAGGGCGCGCCTCGAAGCGAGAACCTCAGACGCATCCTCGGGAGAATGAGGACTGAACAGCTTTTCGCTCTTCTTGCTGACATTGACCCAAACAGAGCAGCAAAGATCGGCAGAAGCGATCGAAAAAGGCTTATCAGAGCCTTAGAGATATTTTTCCTTACTGGTCGCATTCCCTCTGCAAGGAAAGTACCCCAAAAAACGCATCGGGAACTCCAGTACCTTCTTGTAGGAATTTTTTGGGACAAGGAGAGACTCCGACAGCGAATATGGGATAGGGTAGAGGATATGTTCCGTAAAGGCATTGTGGAAGAAGTAGCACATCTTTTCAATCTTGGATATGAGCTTCCCCTTCCTGCTCTTGAAAACTTCACGTACCGTCCAGTTGTGGATTTTCTTCAGGGAAGGTGCTCCCTTGCTGCAGCAAAAGAAGCGGTTTTCCAGGGAACAATGCTTTTTGTCAGAAGGCAAATGAACTGGTTCCGTAAGATGCCTATCGTCTGGTTTCCCTCAGAAGAGGGTAACTTCAAGAAGCTTGCTGAACGGGTATACCACTTCGTCAGAATGCATCTTGAGGAGGGATGCGGTTATGGAGGAAAAGCAGCCTGGAAAGATTAAAGATTTAGGATACTATTTCTTGAACCTCCTTTCAGCTAAAGCCTGGCAATACCTTGGGCTCATGGTGCATCCCGAAAATGGACAGATTCTCGTAGACCTTGAGGAGGCTCGAAAAGCGATCGATCTTTTCTCTGTAATCCTCGACGCTCTAAAGAGAGACCTTGACAAAGACGAGCTCCGGGAACTCGAATTTCACCTTTCGAATCTCCAGCTGAATTTCGTAGAGAAGATGCGGCAGCTTGCTCAGGAGTGACTTAACATAATATACATTATGGGAAGTAACGTCAGGAAGCCAAAAGCGCCTGGAGTTTTACGATGGAATCCTTCTGCACAACGCAGTCAAGAACAAGGGTCCCGTCCTCAAGGGTCCTGAGATTCCTGATATACCCGTGGGAGTAAATTTTCCGCTGCACGAGTGCAAATCTCTCGGGAGGAACCTCAAGGTGAATTTCGGCAAGTCTTGACTGCAAAGCGCAGGCAATTTCTTTTAACAGGCTCTCAAGGCCAATCTTCTTGTACGCCGAGATGAAGACATGGGGTTGTGTTCGCATGGTAGGCTCAAGAAGAGGAGGTTCTCCAAGGAGGTCGATTTTATTGAGGACAAGTATCCGTGGGCAATTTCCCGCGCCAATCTCATCCAGAGTTTCAGTAACTATCCGAAAGTGGTTCCCGTAATCGGGGTCGGATACATCCACCACCTCAAGGATGAGGTCAGCATCCTTAACCTCCTCAAGGGTGCTCCGAAAGGCGTCTTTAATAGTCTCGGGCATTTCCCGAATGAACCCCACAGTATCCACAAACACAACCTCTCCCACGCCGGGGATGAAGGATTTTCGCACCACAGGATCAAGAGTTGCAAACATTCGATCTGCCGCGTATGCATCCGCTCCAGTAAGAACGTTGAGAAGGGTCGATTTTCCTGCATTCGTGTACCCAACAATGGCAATTTCAAAAACTCCTGACTCTTTCCGAAGAACTTTCTGTATTTTGCTCTGCCTCTCAATGCGCTGCAATTCCCTTGAGAGATAGGCAATCCGATTCTTTATTTTCCTCCTCTCCACCTCAATCTTCTGTTCACCCGGTCCTCTTGTTCCAATACCGCCACCTGTTCGGGAGAGTTCTATTCCCTTACCCGTAAGGCGACTCAGTTCGTAGCGAAGACGAGCAAGTTCGACCTTAATTTTCCCTTGAGCTGTTCTTGCCCGCTGCGCAA
>JBDIWL010000078.1:0-6033 GCA_039638315.1 Candidatus Caldatribacterium thermophilum
ATAAGCTTCCGGAGGGTTTATGGGTAAGTACTGGGTCTTGCGCCTAACAAAAGATACTGGGAGAAGACCAAGCTTCTCCCGGATAAGGGGAAGGAAAGCCTCCTGAATTTCATATCCGATACCATTTCGACCAAGCTCCAAAGCCACTTTTAAGGTCGTCCCACTTCCCAGGAAGGGATCAAGAACCGTTTCCCCAGGCAGGGAAAACATACGAATGAGGCGATACGGGAGCTCCTCTGGGAACATGGCTTCATGTTGTACCTGGCGCTCACCGGGAAAATTCCAGTGACCAGAGAAGAACGTCTTCCACTCTTCCTTGCTCATCCGGGCGGCTTCTTTCAGGTCCCTGGGAACGTTTTGAGGTACCCCGGGTTTTCGAAAAAGGAGGATGAACTCGTAGTCGAGTTCAACGATGCCATTTGGCGGATACGGAAACGACCCCATGACGGTGGCCCCACCCGTTGTCCGCATGGTGGTTTTCTTCTGCCAGATAATGGCCCCAAGGTAGTCAAAACCAATGGCCTCACACTGAGCGATGACCTCTGCGTGAATAGGAATGACCTTGTAACGCCCGTACACTACGGATCGGGCGAACTGGTCCCCAATGTTCACACAGAGCCTCCGACCGGGAAGGAGGACCCGAAAGCACTCTCTGAAAACCCGGGAGAGGTCAAGGAGGTACTCATGGAGCGTCTGACCATAGCCAATTTGCCCTGGAACGCCATAGTCTTTCAGATGCCAGTAAGGAGGCGATGTTACCACAAGAGCTATGCTCTCATCTCCAACCTCCTGCATATTTCGGCTATCACCAAGAATCACCTTTCCCGAAACCCCCATACCATCACCCCGAAAATCGCAAGCCTTCGTCAAGCATCACAAGGTACTGCCTGAGGGGTACATAGTTTGCGATGGAATTCCCTGAACCCAGGGCAAAGCCCCCGCGGGGAGCGAGTTCCTCAAGGATACTGCGCACATAGTGGCGAAGGTCCTCTTCCGGCAGACGAATGAGCTTGTCGAGGTCAACCCCACCGAGGATACCCACCCTGTTCCCATAACGTTTCCCAAATTCTGTCACCGGGAGAATTGCATCCTGGAAGGAGTGGAAGGCATCGATGGGGACCTCATCGAGGAAGGCGTCAAAAACCTGGTAGATATTGCCGCAGGAGTGGAGGAAGTAGTACTTCCCCTTTTCGTGGGCAAGGTCACAGAGCTTCCTATGCCAGGGGAAGACAAACTCTTCAAGGTCCCGAGGGGAGAGAAAGGTGGCACTCCGGTACCCCCAGTCGTCCCCCTGGAAAATCCCGCCCACGATATCGAGGTCGATGAGTTCCCGGTAAAACGAAAGGATAATCTCCCCTGCGCGCTCGAAAACCGCCTGAACAAGAGGTCGGTTCTCGTAAAGGAGAAGGGAAAGACCCTCAAAGCCAAGGAGCGTCTCGCTCACCACTTCAAAAATCCCACCGCAGGCGTTGAGGAGGAGCTTCATACCCTCCGGGAGTATTCGGGAGAGTTCCTCATAGGGAGAGAAGTCAAAATCCTCTACTTTGGGCCAGGGATAGCTCTCGAAATCCGCAAAAGACGCAATAACCCCAGAGGATTCCTCAACCCACTCGCGCACACCCCGGGAGAGGCAAGCGGTATCTGCGCCTCTGCGGACTTTCCCAGGGAAACGAAGCCCCATTCCCGGGACGTCGACAAAGATGCAGTAATCGTAGCCCAGACGCTTGAAAAAGCGGACATATTGGTGCAAAAAGAGGGACATGGTTTCCTGTGTCGGTGGCACAAAGGCTTCACCAAAGAAGCGTTCCGTCACTTCTTGAACTATTTCTGGGTCCACAAGAAGCTCAGCAAAATGCACCCTTTTTGGCGCTTTCTTCTGCACCACGACCGCGGTAAATTCGGTAAAATCCGGAACGAAACGGTCCTTGGCAATCCACTCCAGGATACGCATGCTATTCCCCTACAACCTGTATCCAGATGCGGCGCTGCCTTGGACCATCGAATTCACAGAGGAAAATGCCCTGCCAGGTCCCAAGGAGTATCTTCCCCTCCTCAAAAAGGACGCTCACCGAAGAACCCACAAGAGAGGCTTTCACATGGGCCGGAGCATTTCCCTCACCATGTTCGTAGGGAAGGGCATCAGGAACAGCATGACGAAGACCCCGGAGGATATCGAAAACCACATCAGGGTCAGCGCTCTCATTGACAGTCACCCCGGCAGTGGTATGGGGAACATACACCACGCAGATGCCTCGCTTTTTCCCCGATTCCTCCACTGCCTGGCGGACAAAGGACGTGATATTCACCATCTCCTCTTTTCTCCGTGTAGCTACCGTAAACTCCCGCATAGCTTCACCCCTTATTCAAAGAGTTTCCGGAACTCTTCTTCCGAAAGCGGTAGAACGTTCTCACCGTACCGCAGCGTACACTTCTCCTCTGAAGTTGCCCAGGGTGTCAAGGGGAAGCGGACAGTGAGGGGGAGGCGGAAGAAGGGCTGATCCACGATGACCTCACCTGGAAGGAGCGAGGCTGCCTTTTCCCGGAGGACGCCCTGGAGATGCGCGTACTCCTCCTTACTGAGTTCTGCATACTTCTGCCGCCCCACAACGGTTGTTGCTGCCTGGGTGATGACCCGGTAGTCGACCTGTGAAGCAGTCTGCTCTGCCCCAATGAGGACAATCCGGAACGACCGCCCTCGCTCAGCCACATCCCGGAAAATCTGCCCGAGAATCCCTCCTCCCTCCCGGGGAGCGTACTTATTGAGCTCATCGAGGTACACGAAAACCGGCTCTTTCAGGAGGTCCTGCTCTTTGGTCCAGAGAATTTCCCGAAGCACTGCCCCAACGACGAAAGCCTGCCCCCGGGGTGGGAGTTTCGCGATATCCACCACCGTCACCCCTCCCGGGCGGTTCCAGGAAAGGGCATAGGAGGGTACCGGAGGAGTCTTAAGGACCCTGCTCTGGGAGGGAAGGATACTCCGCCAGAGCCTTGAAAGACCACTGCGTTCGGCAAGGCGTAATCTCCGGGATATGGCGAGAACGGTCCGCTCGTCAATACGTTCTTCCTCAAGTCTTCGTGCCAGAGCCTGGTCACTCTCCTCGTCCGCACACCCATGGAGAAGGTCCACAAGGTCCCTGAGGGAATTGGGCAGCGCAAAGCGACGGAGCATCCAGGAAGGGTCCTCACCGCACACCGCAAGGTACACCCGCACAAGGGTCCGATTATCGAGCCCCTCAAGGGAAAAACGGATGCACTCCTCGCGATAGGGGGTGTCCCTGGAAAAGAGCTCCTGTCTTGCTTCACGAACAAGGCATTCGTACTGATCGCGGAGGAACTCCTCGACAACCGAGACTACCAGAGAGAAATTCGGATTCCTCTCAAGTTCCTCAGGGTCGAAAAAGAGGGGTAAAAGCCCAAGTTCAGCAATATCAAGGACATCCCACCCGTAAACCTGAACACTATCTCGCGAATGGACAAGATGAGGTCGACCATCGGGTTTTGGGGGAACCGCAACCGTCACGTTGTCGAAGGGTTTCGGCGTAACCCCAAAGCGCGCAAACATTTCCTTCCAGAGCTCCATCTGTTTTGCATCCTGAGCGTTCTCCCACTCACTGTTCCAGTGGTCGAGAAAGAGAAGGCTCTCCCCTTTCACGTTGAACACAAGAGCCCGGCTATCCCGGAGGAAGGTCGCCACGTCATTCCCAAGGAAGCACCCTGAAGCCTTCGGGTAGTTGAGCATCATCCAGAGGAGAAACGTGGCATACGAAGTTTTCGCGGCAACGCCTGATTGCCCACTCACGTTCACGTGGGCTCCGTTGTCCCCAAGGAGGTACCGTACGTCGAGATAGGCCACCTCGCTATTTGAGAGGACTCCACAAGGAAGCGCCCTTCGGGCCCTCTTCACCTCATCAAACCCCAGGGCAACATCGGTCTCCTCTGGTGCAGCGAGAAAAACTCGCTCCCCCACTGGCGGGGGAACAAGGGAGGGAATGGTGACAAAGCGCTCCCCCTCTTTTTTCAGCGTCCGGGTCACCACAACCTGCCCAAGGTAAATGGTGACGGCGCTGTACTGTCCCCGGGCATAAGCCTCCTCCTGGTACCCGGTGCTCACTGTCCCGTCCCAGGAAGCCACGACCTCGCTGACCACCCCATAGAGACGGAACGTTTCATCTCCCCAGGAGAAGTCAACCCGCACAATGGTCTCAAGCCGAATACCTGAGGCGAATGCCGGGTGCATCCGAACCCAGAAGGTGTACGGGGTAACCTCTCGAAGACCGGTAACAGTGCCAATTGCCTCCACGCGCTTCACCTTCCTCTCCAGAGTGCCTGCCTGAGGAGCTCCTGGACAAGATGCGACGGGGCAAAATGCTGGCTCAAGCGCTCTTCAAGGGCAATAATGGGAAAGAGGTTCTCAGGAAGCCGTTTCCAGGGGTAATCCCCAGTGAGGCCCGGAAGGACCTGCGCAAGACCATCGAAGAACCTTGAAATCTCCAAACGGAGAGCAGAAAACTCCACCGCTGGAACAACCACCTCAAGGCGAACAAGGCCCTTCCAGGGGAAAGCAGGGTCCTCAAGGAGGCGGAGATAGGAAAAAATTCGTAGCACATCTGTTCGATCTTCACCCAGAAATCCTGCCACGAAAGGCGTCCGCCGTCCCTGGGGGAGTTGCAGGAGCTTCTCAAGCCAATCCCGGGGAAAACGGAGTTCTGCAATCCGCTTCACAAGACCACAGGGACCAACACCCGGAATGAAGCAGGGGGGATCGATGAAGTGAATGGTTCCATCCTTGACCACCGGGACGCTCTCTGAAAGAAGGTCCCGCACCACCTCCTGCTCCAGGCGCTGCATGACGTTGAGTACCGCCTGCCGGGCCACCTCCGTATCAGAAAAATGGCGAGCATGCCGGCGCGTCTCTACAAGGTGAAAGGTCATACCCATGCCAAGGTCCATCTCCTGGCGTTCCACAGCAACCCCCAGGGCAAGTTCTTCCCCCGCTCCAAGAACGCGCTTATGCCGCGGCAGGGAGGAAGGAGAAAAGCCAAAGGAAAGTCCTCTTCCCCTCTCCCACAAAACCCACGAGGCAGCAACTTCAGCAAGGACAAGCACCGCGGTACGGAAGAGAATCCGGGCATGGATACGCATTTTCCCATCGACGAAGAAAACCCGTTCAAAAGCCGGAGGAAGGGCAGTACCATCCGGGAACTCTCGCCAGGTTTCGCTCTCCCAGAACTCCTGTGGAGCAAGGGGGAAGGTATCGCTGACCTCCTGGTGGAGGAAGGCGTCTTCATCGCCGTGCCAGTGGTCCACCTGGGCGAAGTTCTCCCGAAGCAGTGCCGTTACATCACGAGGTTCTCGTTTCTCTTCCACCGCACCATCCCTTCCCGGACCTCAAGTTGCATCGGGAAGTACCCGGCAAAGTCCGGGTCATGTGTGACGATGCCCACCATTTTCCCTTCCCGGCTCAGGCGGAATATGGCGTCAGCCACAAGGTCAAGGTGTTCCCGGTCAAGGGTTGAAAACCCCTCATCGATGAAGAGGCATTCCGTTCTTCTGGCGTACCGCTCCTCAAGACGAAGACCTGAGAGTGCTAAAGCTAAGGCAAGAGCGATGAGGGTTTTTTCTCCTCCTGAACACTCTTCAAGCGAACGCTCGTCCCCTCCAAATTTCCGGTCAAGGATCGCGATATCCGCCACATCGCGGTTCATCTGCATCTTGAGGGCGTACCGCCCCCCGGAAAGCCCAAGGAGAATACGGGAACTCTCCTTCTCAAGACGGGCAAAGAGTATCTGGAGGAGGTAGTTCTTGAAGCCTCCCACCTCCAGGGCTTCCTGAAGCTTGATGTGGATTTCAGAAAGCCTGGACTTTTCTCCCACCGTGGCTTTCAGGTACTCCCACTCTCTCCGCTTTTCTGCATTCTGCCGAAGCCCTTCCCGGACCTCCCCAAGACGCTTGTGGAGGGCATGCACTTGCTCTTCGAGACTTGAGAGCCTCCTCTCAAGCCTGGGGAGCTCCTCTTCCACAAGGTCTTCCGAA
>JBDIWL010000079.1:0-6004 GCA_039638315.1 Candidatus Caldatribacterium thermophilum
CGTAAGATTAAAACAACGATAAGCACAAGGAACGTGAACCCGTCCTTCCAGGCACCTCCACCAGGGATGTACCCAGAAAGGAGCGCCTCAATGATTCCCAGAAGAATCCCGCCAAGCATGGCTCCTGGGATATTCCCAATACCCCCGAGGATGGTGGCCGTAAAGGCCTTAAGCCCGTAACTCCAGCCCATAGTGAACTGGATGGAACGGTAGTACATGCCGTTCATGACCCCCGCCATTCCCCCAAGGGCCGGACCCAGGGTGAAAACGAAGAGAATAACCCTTCGCACATCTATGCCAAGAAGCGTGGCCATTTCCCTATCCAGGGCAGTAGCACGCACTGCTGCCCCGAACTCGGTCTTCTCCACAATCCAGTATATGAACCCCATAACCGCAAGGGAGAGCAGGAGGATAACGACCTTCAGAACAGGGAGCGTGAATCCCAGAAAATGCACTGAACCCGCAGGAACGAGAGAAGCCGGATACACCTGGAAGCGGGGTCCCCAGAAAG
Source organism: Candidatus Caldatribacterium thermophilum (assembly GCA_039638315.1). Classification (GTDB taxonomy): domain Bacteria; phylum Atribacterota; class Atribacteria; order Atribacterales; family Caldatribacteriaceae; genus Caldatribacterium; species Caldatribacterium thermophilum. The sequence continues at coordinate 512 of JBDIWL010000079.1, forward strand.
CCATAATGCTATTCTGGATGACAATGGATGCTCCCAGAGCAGAAACAACAAGCGGGAGGCGGCCCGCCCGATACACAGGTCGGTACGCCACCCGCTCAACGAGAATTCCCACCAGAGCATTGGCGAAAGCAGCAAAAGCCACTGCTCCAGAGACTCCCCACCAGAGACCCATTCGCGCCGTAATCCACGCACTCCCCAAAACGAGAAAGGTGTACCCCAGGTAGCTCCCAAGGGTAAAAAGGTCTCCATGGGCAAAATTGATGAGTTTCATAACCCCGTACACCATGGAGTACCCAAGGGCTACAAGGGCGTAAAAGGAGCCAACGGTAACACCGTTCAAAAGCTGCTCGAAAAAGACCCGCATGATCAGGCTTCCTCAGGGCTCAAAGAGCTCAAGCTCTCCTTTTTCGTTGTACCGGTACATGGCGTAAGGTACATCCTTCCGGTCTCCCCGCTCTGTAAAGGCCAGCCGTCCGGTAATACCCTCTGCATTCTCCATAACCCGCATTTCCCGGGCAATGTCATCGGGATTTGTGGAACCAGTATTTTCAATCGCCTGAGCAATGGCAAAAAGGGCATCGGCAGCGTACACTGGCCAGGGAGAGGAAGGAAGATTTCCGTATTTTTTCCGGTACGCCTCAAAGAACACCTGGGATTTTGGCGTGTTGAGGTCCTGAGGCAAAGGTTCCTGCGTCATCAGTGTTCCCACCACGTGCTCAAGGCCAGCAATCTTCACAAAGTCCTCGTTGGGAACCGCGTTGCTCCCCACAAAAGGCACAGTGATGCCCATCTCCCGGGCCTGACGCAGTAAAAGCCCTGCCTCGGGGTAATACGCTGTGTAGTACCAGACATCGGGGTTACTCTCCCGAAGTTTCGTGAGGGCAGCGCTGTAATCCTGCTCCCCCGGAGTAATGGCATCATAGTACACGATTTCTGCACGGCCATCCCGGATGTACGGCTCAAGGTACTTCCGGGTCTCTTCGGCTACCCCCTTACCATAGGTCTGGTTGTCATGCATAATGGCAATGCGTCGCCACCCCATCTTCTCAACGGCAAATCTTGCGAAGAACTCTCCCTGGGCGTCATCCCTTCCGCAAGTCCGGAAAAAGTACCGGCGTTCCTTCCCCATGGTGAGGCGTACTGCCGTCGCTCCATAAGCGACACACACCACCCGGTTCCGTTCATAGAGGTCAGCAGCAGGCTCTGTAATCGAAGACCCATAGCTTGCAATCGCCGCCACAACCCCCTGAGAGATGAGCTTCTGTGCCGCTAAGGCGCTATCCTTGGGGTTTGAAGCGTCATCAGCTACAAGAATTTCCACAGGACGACCGAGAATACCCCCAGAAGCATTGATGAGCTCTGCAGCAAGTTCCACACATTGCTTTGCCATTTGCCCCTCAATGGCAAAGCTTCCCGTAATGGGAGCCTGTAAGCCAATACGGATAGGCTCAAGAGCGGCTCCGAAGGAAATACTCAAAAGAACATTCACTAAAAGCAGAGACATCACAAGACCCCATCGCATCTTTGCTTCCCTCCCGAAGTGATTGCAACTTGCCGCAACAGGTCACACAAGGCGTATACGGAAGAAAAACTTCTTACCCACTCTGAGAACGTCTCCGTCCTGAAGGGCAACATCCTGATTCGCATTCACCCGTTCTCCATTGAGGTACACACCCCCTTGTTCGAGGCAGCGACGAGCCTCGCTTTTGGACTGAAAGACCCCCGTTCGTTCGAGGAGTTTCATAATCCAGAGTCTTCCCTCGGAGAGCTCCTGGCGTGCAATACACAACTCCTGTGCACTTTCTGGACACACCCCTTGAGAGAAAGCTCGCTCGAAATCCTCAAGAGCCTTTTTTGCAGCCGCTTCACCGTGGTACATCCGCACAAGCTCAAAGGCAAGCTCCTCTTTCCAGAGCTTGGGATGCAATGTTCCCTCCTCATAGGCCTTCTTTTTCCTCTCAATCTCCTCGAGGGGGGTATCGGTGAGGAGCACGAAGTACTTCTCGATGAGAGCATCGGGAATAGACATGACCTTCCCAAACATGGCAAAAGGGGGTTCGTTAATGCCAATGTAGTTCCCGAGGCTTTTACTCATCTTTTCCACACCATCGGTTCCTTCAAGGAGGGGCATGGTAATAATAACCTGGGGCTCCTGACCAAACTCTCGCTGCAGGTCTCTCCCCACAAGGAGATTGAAGCGCTGGTCCGTTCCCCCAAGCTCGACATCTGCCTGTAGGGCTACAGAATCGTAGCCCTGGAGAAGGGGGTACAGAAACTCGTGAAGGCCTATGGGTTTCCCTTCTCGAAGACGCTTCGCAAAATCCTCTCGCTCAAGCATCCGGGCAACGGTGAACTTCGCAGCGATGGTGATGGTCTCTTCAAGGGTAAGCCGCCCAAGCCAGGTGCTGTTGAAAGCCACCCTTGTTTTTTCCGGGTCGAGGATTTTGAAAACCTGTTCCGCATAGGTCGCTGCGTTGGCCCGAACCTCTTCTTCGGTCAACTGCTTCCGAGTTTCTTTCTTTCCCGTGGGGTCACCTATACGGCCTGTGAAATCTCCAATGAGGAAGACAACCTCATGTCCAAGGTCCTGAAACTGTCGGAGTTTCCGCAGCGTCACCGTATGCCCAAGGTGAATATCAGGCGCACTGGGATCAAACCCCTCTTTCACAATAAGCCTTCGTCCAGTCTCGTAAAACCGGAGGAGTTTCCTGCGGAGGTCCGCAAGATCGATAATCTCTTCAGTACCACGGGCAAGAAGAGCAAGGTCTCGCTCAATTTGCGCATCAAAACCCACGTTCACTTCCACTCCTTTCGAAAACCTCGCCGCTCAAGAAGCACAAGGAGCGTATACCCAAACCCAAAACACGCCACCGCCTCTCCCAGGAGGATATACAGCGCGGTAATGAAATACGGAACCTTGAAAAGGTACGAGAGGTACAGGGCAACACCAAACCCATTAATGAGGACCGGTGGAAGGGGTGCAAGGAAGGGACGGGAAACACGAGACGTCCACCATGCGGCACAAAACGTGCAGAGCGTTCCAAAGAAAAAGTCAAAAAACCCAAGACCTCCAAGGAGATTGGCCAGGAAACACCCAAGAGTAAGCCCCCAAATTGTTTCAGGGAAAAGGTACGGAAGTACAGTAAGGGCTTCCGCAACCCGTACTTGTACGGGACCATAGGCAAAGGAAGCAAAAGGCGGCAGTACAACAAGAAGTGCGTACAATGCCGCCACAAGTGCTGCCCGTACAATGCGTCCTGTTCTATTCCCGGTGGTTTTGTGGTACCATATCATGGCACATATTATACCAGCAGGCAAGAACGATGAGGAAAAAAAGAGTTCGAAAAACGCCGTTTTTTACGCTCTCTTTTGTTTTTGGCTTACTTGCTGGGAGCATTGTCTTTGGTGGCATGTTCCTTTCATTTTCTGGGGATTTTGAGAATCTTGCAACACAGCTTGAAGACTTCACCCCATCACTTACCACACGAATCTATGATATCCACGGAAAGCTCGTTGGGGAGTTCTTCACAGAGAGACGAGAGTACGCTCGTCTTGAAGAGATTCCTCTACTCCTCCAGAAGGCTTTCATCGCCAGTGAAGACCAGAACTTCTATAGGCACCCAGGCGTGGACCCCTTCGGAATCCTCAGGGCTCTGTGGCAAAACTTTTTGAACTTTCGGGTCGTTGAGGGAGGAAGCACCATCACGCAGCAGCTTTCCCGGAGCCGCTTCCTCGATAACCGCAGGAATCTCGAGCGAAAAATAAAAGAAGTACTCCTTGCCCTTGTGCTTGAGCGAAGGTACACCAAGGACGAGATTCTTGAAGCCTACCTCAACCAAATCTACCTGGGACATGGCGTGTATGGGGTCAGAACAGCAGCTCGGTTGTACTTTGGGAAGGACCTCAAAGAGCTCAATCTTGCGGAAATGGCTATGCTTGCAGGTATTGCCCGTTCCCCTTCCTACTTTTCCCCATACGTCGATCTCGGCGCTGCCCAGAAGCAGCAGCGGCGAGTTCTCCGACGCATGCTTGAATGTGGCTTTATTACCAAAGAAGAATACGAGAAAGCCCTATCAACTCCCATTGTTCTTTCAGGTCTTGAGCGTCGAGCCTCAATTTGCCCGTATTTCCTCGACTACCTTATGAAAGAGCTCCGGAAACATTTTGAGGATCGGCAAATTTTTAGCGGTGGCCTCAAAGTGTACACGACCCTTGATGCCGACATTCAGAAGGTAGCCAATGAAGTTCTTGCAAAAAGCGGGTACCAGGGGGCGATCCTCTGCATCGATCCAAGGAATGGGTACATTAAAGCCATGGTCGGGGGACGGAGTTACGAGGAGAGCAAATTCAACCGGGCTACTCAAGCATACCGACAACCTGGTTCTACCTTTAAACCCTTCATATATGCAGCGGCACTCGACAGTGGTTTCACCCCAAGCACGATCCTCGTCGATGAGCCCCTTGAGTTCCCAAATGGCTGGAAACCGCAAAACTACGAACGGATTTTCAGGGGACCAATGACCCTGCGGGAAGCCCTGGAGAAATCGGTGAACATCATTGGTATCAAACTCCTTCAAGAAACCGGTATCGACAAGGTTATTCAGTATGCCAGGCGTATGGGAATTCGAAGTAACCTAAGGCGCGATCTCTCGCTCGCCCTTGGCACCTCAGAGGTGACCCTCCTTGAGCTCACCACAGCGTACGCAGCCTTTGCAAACGGTGGCATGGTTCCTGAGCCCATAGCTATCCTCCGGGTAGAGGATAAAGAAGGGCGCATCCTTTACGAACAGACACCAGTGCTCCGAAGAGCGCTATCTCCAGAAACAGCATACATTATGGCACGCCTCCTACAGGGGGTTGTTGAGCGAGGTACAGGCCGAAGAGCAGCTATTGGAAGGCCCGTCGCAGGAAAAACAGGTACAACGGAAGACTTCATCGATGCCTGGTTTGTGGGTTTCACCCCAGATCTTGTGTGCGGCGTATTCCTGGGCAACGACGATCGAAAGCCTTTAGGACCCCAAAAGACCGGAGGCATTATTGCGGCACCGATTTTTGCTCAGGTCATGAAGGAAGCTCTGCAAGATGTTCCTCCCCGGGACTTTAGCCGTCCTGAGGGGGTCGTGGAAGTTGCGGTTTGTGCGAAAACAGGTCTTCTTCCTTCCGCTTCGTGCACGACGGTTACCCTCCCCTTCAAAAAGGGGACGGCTCCCCGAACCATCTGCACGTCATGCCCGTGACTACCCTCGCAGGGTGACTACAGTCACCCCAAGACCCCCTTCTTCCGGCCGGCCAAGGCGGAAATCCTGGACATGGGGATGATTCCGAAGGAACTCATGGGTGACCTGCCGTAACTTCCCCTCCCCCTTTCCATGGATGATGTACACTGTCTTGAACCCTGCAAGGATCGCTCGGTCAAGGTACTTCTCAAGGACAAGGAGCGCTTCCTCTGCTCGCAGCGCCCGGATGGTCACTTCGTTAGAGATACGCTCCTTG
>JBDIWL010000080.1:0-5937 GCA_039638315.1 Candidatus Caldatribacterium thermophilum
GAAGGGTTATCCATTTCCATTCTGACCGGGATGGCGTCATTGTGCTGACGCTTCGAAAGGCCCAGGAGCGAGGTTTCTCCATTGAAATGGAGTTTGATTTGAGTCGGCGGCGCGTTTTTCCGAAATGCTTTGCTCAGGAAGGATTCCGACACCTTGTGCTCGCCATGTACTTTTCCGAGGACCGTTCCTTTTTCTGGGGTCCCGTGGGAAGAGGCGTGAAGGTTCGTGAGGAGGAGTGGGAGGAACTCCTTGGCCTCTGGAAGAAGGTCCCTCCTGAGGTTTCTCTCAAGGATCACTTCGTAGAGGTGGGCTTTGGGTTCCCTTTTGTTGAGGTTATAGGGTTTTTCCAGGATGAGGAATTTCGCCTCTTTGCGAATCGGTATCCTGAGGATGGGGTACTCTTGCTCTCTTCTCGTCGTCTCGATTCCCTTGATGTGGAGTCCACCATCTACTACCGGGGACGGGTGCGCCTCTGGGGTGAGGGAGTATTTGAGGGATGCTTCCTGGATGTCGATTTTGAGGGCAAATTTACCGAGGATACGGAGAAGGATGACGACGAGGAAACCTTTGCGTCTCTACGGGCTCCGGTGAAAGGTCCCATCACCCTTTGGGCGAAGGCCTGGGTTGGGCAGGTGCGAGGGGTTTCTCTGGATACGCACAAAGGTCGAGAATAGGGCAGATAGGGCAGCGGGGCTTTTTGGCCTCGCAGATGAAACGTCCCAGGAAGCCAAGAAGGTGTGAGGCTTCAATCCACCGATCCTTCGGGATAGCCTTCATGAGGTCTTCCTCAATCTCTTCTGGCGTTTTCCCGTAACTCAAGCCGATGCGCCCTGCGACCCGCCCCACATGGGTGTCGACGGGGATAGCAGGGATGCCATAGGCATTGGCAAGGACGATGTTTGCGGTTTTCCTCCCCACCCCGGGGAGCGTCACCAGGTCGTCTAAGGAGGCTGGCACTTCTCCACCAAACTTTGCAACGAGGACTTCGCTCACCTTCTGAATGAAGGCCGCCTTTTTCCTGGCGTAGTTGAGGGGCTTGACAATTGCAGCAACCTCCTCAGGGGGTGCTTGGGCAAGGTCCTCTGGGGTTGGGAAGCGGGCGAAGAGGTCCCGGGTGACCTCATTGACCTTCTCGTCCCGTGCCTGCGCCGCAAGAATCGTCGCCACAAGGAGCTCGAAGGGGTTCCGGAACTCAAGGAGGAGTCGGGCATCGGGAAAGCGCTCCTTGAGACGGTTGAGCATAAGGATGACCTTATCTTCCACAGAGCATCCCTCCTTTAGTGTATAATAAACGAAAGTCGCGTTTTTGAGGAAGGGATGGGCGTGAGAAAAGTTCTCCTTGCTGTTCTCTTCGTATTCTTTTTGGCTGGGACACTTCTTGCCCAGGAGGGGCCAAAGGAGGTCTTCCTTGAGCGGGCAGAAAAAATCTCCTACGATGCGAAGAACGAAGTCTTCACCGCTTCAGGAAACGTTGTGGTCGTTCAGGGCGAGAATCGTATCGAGTGCCAGGAGCTCGTCTTTGACCTTAAGGAGAATCGTGGGTCGTTTCGGGGAGATGTGCGGGTAACCCGGGGGAAAACCGAGATTCGTGCCCTCACCATGGAGGGGGATTTCGATGCCGAAATCTACACCTTTGCGGGGGGTGTGGAGCTGCAAAAGATCAGAGAAAAGGATGGAGAGACCTCGGTGATTCTCTGGAAAGCGGCAACCCTCTCGTACAACGGAAAGAATGAGGAAGCCTGGAGTGAGGGGGGAGTGGAAATCACCTGGAAGGAGATCGTCCTCCGGGCAGACAAAGCGCACTACTTCCCCAGGGACGAAGCACAAAAACAGGAGGAACGGGTGGTCCTTGAGGGGAATGTGGCAGTTACCGAGAAGGAACGAGAAATCGCCATGGCCAGGGCGGTGTACTTCCTCGATACTGAGACCCTCGAGGCAGAAGGCGTCACCCGTGCTAAGTTCGTCATAAAGGAGAAGGAATGAGCTCCTGGAAAAAGCTCCTCGCTGTAGTACTGCTCGTTTTTGGCACTGCGTCTTTTGCCGCAGCCGAAGAAGCCATAGAGCTTGAGGGGGCTCGCCTTATTTACCATTTGAGCGAAAAGGAAGTCCTGGTACTCCAGGGAAAGCTTGTATACAAAGACATCACGCTCACCGCAAGCAAAATCCAGGTGTTCCTTGAGAAGGAAGAGCTCTGGGCCCGGGGAAACGTGCGGGTGACGCGGAAAGACGAAGGGTTCACTGCAGAAGAAGTCGTGTACAACTGGAAAGAGGATTTCTGGCGCTCGAAAAAGGTGGCTTCAGAAATTACTGGCAAAGGCGTCCAGGGAAAGCTCTTCTTCCGTGGAGAGTCCGTTGAAGAGAGAGAGGATACCATGACCATTGAAGGTGCCCGGGTTACGGGTTGCGACCTTCCGGAGCCCCATTACTTTTTCGAAGCAAAGCGCATCGTCATCTATCCCAACAAAAAGGTCATCCTCTACAACCTTTCGTACTTTGACTTTGGCCGCAAGCTCTTTTCCCTTCCTTCATATGCCTTTTTCCTGAATCGCAGGGAACAGCTTCCCCTCCTCCCCCTTTTGGGGTACTCCAGGGACACCGGGTACTACCTGACGTACTACCACAACTATTTTTCTGGGGACACAGCTTTTGGAACGATTGAAGCGAGTTTCTGGGAAAGAGTTGGATGGAAGCTTGCGGTGACGCATTACATCGAAAACGAGGAAAAAGAGGAAAAGGGCAGGTTCTATGTGGAGTACCTGGACAAGAAGGCATCCCTACCCTCTTTCGTAGCCCGGGGCGAGTACTCTCGAAAGTTCACCGAAGCGCTCCGTCTGACCTCAAACTTTGCGTATACGAAGACTGTGGGTAAGGCCAACGACGTCCTTTCTGGTCAGGTCCTTCTGACGTACAAGGAGAAGAAGACCACAAGTGAGCTCAGCGCAAGCTACACCGAGGATATAGCGCAAAAAAGCGATACGCTTTCTGCCACCTGGGTAACCTCCTATGACCTTGGGGGGATACTGGCGGGAACACGATTTGTCTTCCGGGAAGACAGCCGCTTCGGCGTGTATACTGACCAGGATCTCCAGTACGAATTTTCCCTGAGGAAAACTCTCGGGAAGTACACGTACATCCTTCGCTACACGGGCCATGAGGACCTCGAGGGTGATGCATATACTGGGGATTTTGTGCGCTTTGTGCGGAAAATTCCAGAACTCGAAATCCTTCGAGAGAAGGAACGCATTGGCAAATCCGATTTCACGTACAGGGTGGGGGCTACCTTCGGACGCTACGCCGAGGAGGATACTGGGGTTTTAGGTGAGCGCCTGAGTCTCTCCCTTGACCTTGAGGGGAAGAGTTCCCTTGGGAAAGACCTGTACTTTACTCCAAAGCTTCGTTTTGAACAGAACTTCTACGGAAATGGCTTTGCCCGCTACGTCTTTTCCGGATCGCTCCTTCTTGAGGGGCGCTTGAGCGAGACCACGAGCATGACTTTGGGGTACAACCGGGCGGGGTATGCGGGGGCAACGCCGTTCCGTTTCGACTACACAACTCCAAAAACTGAGTACTGGAGCCTGGGGCTTGTCTATGGCCAGGGACCCTGGAGCGTGCGCTTTGAATCAGGGTATGACGCGATAAGTGGAGCGTTTGCCGAGGGGGTTTTCGAGATTGGTTACAAGGAAAGCGATGCGAAACATGTGGAAATCCGGGGGAGCTACGATTTCAACGAGGGGACGTTCACAGGAATGGTGGTGCACCTTTCCTGGCCCCTTTCCCGGGAGTGGAACGTTGGTCTTGAGGGGGGATGGGACCTGACAAGTGGAGAACTCGAATCCTTGAGGGTTCGACTCACCCGAGACCTGCACTGCCGTACGGTGAGCCTTTTTTACGACCGTTCTGAAGATACCTTCTGGCTTGAGTACAGCCTCAAGGCTTTTCCAGAACAGGTTGTGCGCCTTGGAGGTGAATAGACCATGCTTCGGGTAGTTCCTGTGCTTCTCCTTTGTGCTGCGCTCTGCGCAGGGTGCGCCTGGGGTGAGCAGCCCCAGTGGGGCGAGGCGGGGAAGGCGGTGACGTTTCGGGTAACCTGTAAAGGCACGCTTGACCCAGGATTAGTGTACCGGATTGCCATAGATACCGATGGCAACGTCCTCACGGGTCCCTCGGGGAATCCGGATGAATGGAAGGATGTGCACGTCCTTGAGTGGCGCAATGGCAATGCGTTCCTTGTTGCTCCCAGTGGTACGCGTACTTACCTTGCGGAGAGCAGTTTCTCCGGACAGACTCTTGAGGCTCAGGTGAGCCTTGAGGCTTTAGGGAACCCAGACCAGATGGAAGTTATGGTTCTCGTTGAGGATAGTGGGGGGAATATCGTTGACCGTTTGTCGACCTTTTTCACCGTGCGCTTAAAGTACCAGCAATCGGTTTCCCGAAGTGACGGAGAGGGAGATGCCTCTACCCCATCTGGAGATATCCTTCGGGTGAGCATTGAGGTGAGCCTCTAAAGGAAGGAGAGTGCTGATGCGCTTCAGAATTCTCTTTGCCATTGCGGTGCTTTTTCTCTTTTTCCTTGCAGGATGTTCCATTCCCTCAGGTGGAGAATTCCCCCAGCGAGGGAGACAGTGGACCATCATGGTGTACATGGCAGCAGACAATGACCTTGCTGGAGAAGCCGTAAAGGACCTCCAGTCTATGGAGCGGGTGGGGTCTACGGAGGATGTGGCCATAGTTGTGGAGCTTGACACGCCTTCTGGAGCGACTCGCTACTTTGTGGATCGGGGTGGGTCGACCGTTCTTGAGTACCTGGGGAATGTGAATTCCGGGAATCCCGGAACACTCCTTAACTTCATACGCTTTGCCCGGGAGAGGTACCCAGCACAGCGCTACGCCCTCATCCTCTGGAACCACGGCTCCGGGGTGAAGGGCTTGAGTAAGGATATTGCCTTTGACTTTGCTGCCCGAAGCGCCATTACCCTCCCGGAACTCAGGAACGCTCTGGCGCTTTCTGGAATCTCCCTTGACCTTCTTGGGATGGACGCCTGTCTCATGCAGATGGTGGAAGTTGCCTATGAGGTGCGGAACTTCGCACGGGTTCTCGTCTCTTCCCAGGAAAACGTCCCTGGAGAAGGGTGGGATTACGAGACTGTTCTGCGTACTCTTGTGGGCAATCCCACGATGCACGTTTTCGACCTTGCCCGGCTTATCGTGGAAAGCTACATCACCTACTACCAGAGATACGGTGTGCCAGGCAGGTACACCCTTTCAGCAGTGGACCTTTCTCAGATTGGCGCACTCGCCCGGGCTCTTGATGAACTCGCCCTGGCTATCCTCAGCGATGCACAGACTCCACCCTGGATATACCTTGCTCTGGGGGATTCGGCGCTGTATTTTGGGGACCCTGATTTTGTGGACCTTGGAGATTTCATGCGAATTCTTGCCTTTGACCCCCGTGTGCCTTTTGCAGTTCGGGAGAAAGCGAACGTGGTGCTGCAGCAACTTGCTGCATGTGTTCTCTCCACGAGAAGCCTCAGTATCAGTAGTGGTATAATAGAAGCATCTGGGTTGAGCATCTATTTCCCCTATACGGCTTATGTGCGGAAGTACGGAGACCTTGCCTTTGCTTCCGCCACGCACTGGGACGAGCTTGTACAGTATCTTGCACAGTGGCGATACGGCATGGGGAGGAGGTGGAAGTATGCATCGTTACGAGGTTCAGATTCTTCGTTCGCTCAAAGAGAGCCCAAAGAGCTTCTGGAAACTCCTTGATGAGCAGGATGAGCATATTCGGGGATTCGTTGAGCGCCTGAAGAGCCTTCTTGAAGCGGGACTTGTGCGGTACACCGATGGGAAGTTTTCCCTTACCCCTCTTGGAGAGGAAAAGGCTACCCCTCTCCTTTCGCGAAAAGAAGTCCGTTGCCCCCACTGCCAGGGTGGATA
>JBDIWL010000081.1:0-5920 GCA_039638315.1 Candidatus Caldatribacterium thermophilum
CGTTCAAGGATTTCCGGCTCATATATTGGCTGGGTGAGGATGAAATGGGCGCCATTGTCGATTTTCCTCTTGAGGCGGTCTATCTCCTCTTCCAGATTGGGGGCATTGAGGTTTAAGGCAACCCCTATGGTGAAGTTCGTTGCCCGCCCCAGGGGATTTCCGGCAAAGTCAAAGCCATTGTTGAGCCGATGCAAAATGAGGACAAGGCCCTCAGAGTGCACCTCAAAGACTGGTCGGGCAAAGGGATGGTCCCCAATGGAAGGAGGGTCTCCGGTGAGAGCAAGAATATTCTGTACCCCCAGGGCAGCAGCACCAAGAAGCTCCGACTGCAGTGAAATGAGGTTGCGATCGCGGCAGGTGAAGTGAACAATGGATTCCATGCCGAGCTCCTCTTTCAGAATGTGGGCAAGGGCAATGGGAGAGATACGTACTCGAGCCATGGGGGAATCGGAGATGTTCACTGCATCGATTTGGGCTCTCTGCAGAAGGCGTACCCCCTCCTTCACCCTTTCAAGGTCCACTCCCTTTGGAGGGGTAATTTCCACAGTAAAGACGAATTCCCGACCGAGCTTCTCTCGCAAGCTCGAGGCAGGAAAGGGAGCAAGGGAAACCTCTTCTTCCCGTTTCTCCACAACTTCTACAAGAGTCTCTCCCGAGAGGCTTTCCACCGCTTCAGCCAGAGCCTGGATGTGCTCTGGCGTTGTCCCGCAGCATCCCCCAAGGATTTTCGCCCCAAGACGCACAAAAGCCCCAGCAAAAGAAGCAAAGTACTCTGGCGAGGCTCCAAAGACCACACGCCCCTGGATAATCTGCGGGTACCCGGCGTTTGGCTGAACTGAGAAGGGACCAGGGAGATGACGGGAAAACTCTTGAAGCACAAGGAGCGCCTCGTGAGGACCACTGCCGCAGTTCACCCCCACAGCACAGGCATTAAGGTTTTTCAAAAAGGCAAGAACCTTTGCCGTGGCATCACCATAGCGCGTCACACCACCAGGAAGAAAGGAGAACTGGACGATGTAAGGTACATCCTGAGCAAGCGATTGCAAGGCTTCAAGGGCAATTTCCACTTCCTGTACTGAAGCCATGGTCTCAAAGAGAATGGCATCAACCCCTGCCTCAAGGAGAGCCCCAATCTGTTCTCTGTAGACCTCCTTTGCTTTTGCATTTTCAACGCCCAAGCCTGCTCCAACAGGCTTCCCCAGGGGGCCAACGCTCCCAAGGACATAAGCCCGGCCTTCTGCTATTCTCCTTGCAATCTCCACTCCACGCCGTACCACTTCAGAAACCCTGTCTTCAAAGCCAAAGAGAGAAAGCTTCAGCCGGTTAGCGCCAAAGGTATTCGTCTCAAGGAGTTGTGCACCAGAGGCAAGGTACGCTTCGTGGATTTCAGCAACAAGCTCTGGAGCGGTGAGGTTAGCAAGCTCAAGAGGAGCATCCTTGGGGTACCCGCGGCGAAGGAGTTCCGTCCCCATCGCGCCGTCACAGAGGCAGACCTTGGCAGTCCTCAAGAACTCAAGAAACGGCTGCACCTTTCTTCCTCCTGCGTTTTCTCCTAATTATACCCGAACTTTTCCCAAAGCACAGCAGGCGACAATGCATTCTGCAACGGCTTCCTTCACTGCCTTTCCCACTTCAGGAAGCATCCGGTGCACAGCAACATCCTCTGGCCGATGGGTGAGTATTCTCCGGAACGCCTCAAGGTACGCGGCGCGTAAAGCGGTACTGTAGTTGATTTTCCGGACCCCCAGGGCGATGGCCTCTTTTAGCTCTTCCTTTGGGGTTCCACTCCCCCCATGGAGCACAAGGGGTACCCCAACCCTTTTTCGAATTTCTGCAACGCGCCCCAGGTCAAGCTTCGGCACCCCACGGTAGAACCCATGACGCGTCCCCACTGCCACAGCAAGGAGGTCAACCGGTGCCTCACGTACGAAAGCTTCGGCTTCCTCCGGAGAGGTGAAGAACGCTTCCTCCTCCCTTTCCCAGGCTTCGTCTCCCTCAAGCCCCCCAACCCTGCCAAGTTCCCCTTCAACGAGGACACCCAGAGGATGTGCAAGGTCGAGGACCTCCCTCGTTACCCGGACGTTCTCAGCAAAAGGCAAACGGGAACCGTCAATCATGACTGAAGAGAAGCCATGACGCATTGCCAGAAGCACCTCTTCCCGGGTATGGGCATGGTCGAGGTGGAGGGAAAAGGGGATAGAAAACCGCTCTGAAAGGGACAGAAGAGTGCCATAGAACATGCGGATGTCAAGAGCCCTATACTCTACCGGAGCAACCTGGATGATGACCGGGGCACGGAGGTGTTCGCTTTCCTCAAGAATCCACAGAGTAAATTCAAGAAGGGGAACATTAAAAGCAGGGAGAGCAAAACCCTGCTCTTCCGCAAGGGCAAGGAGGAAAACAGTCGGAACAAGAGGCATGGAGGTACTCCTCACCCTTTGACGGCTCCAAAGGTCAGGCCCCGGACAATGTACTTCTGGATAGCTACCGCAAGAACCACAGGAAGCCCAAGCGCAAGGATGGCCCTTGTAGCCATGAACCAGAACTGCACTCCCCGGGTATCCTCTGCCCCTGCAAGGTATACTGGGAACGTTTTCGCCCGAAGGGACGTTAAGGACAGGGCAAAGAGGAATTCGTTCCAGGTGAAGGCAACGCAGATAGCCACCACCGCAACAATGGTGGGCGCCGCAAGAGGAAGAGCGATACGCCAGAAGGCAGCAAATTCTGAACACCCATCAACTGCTGCAGCTTCCTCAAGTTCCACAGGGAGTTCCTGAAATGTCTGGCGGGTGATGACCACCGCAAAGGGCAGGGTAAAGGTGGCATTCACAAGAATGAGGGCTAAACGGGTATCAAGAAGGCGTAACGTTCGCATAATGAGGAAAAAAGGGATAACTACGACAACGGGAGGCAAAACCCTCTGCGAGAGGTACCATATGGTGAGGTCCCGGTTTTTCACTCTCCTGAACTTGAAACGGGCAAGAGCATACCCTGCCGGAACCCCCAGGGCCATGGCGATAAGGGTAGCAAAAATCGCCACCGTGATGCTATTCATAAGGGCCATACGGCTCTCCCGTACGGAGAGTTCTGTCCGCCAGTTCTCAAGGGTGGGCGTAAACTGCAAGAAGGGAACAGAGAGCCCGGTGACGGTAAAGGTTTCCGCTGGTGGCTTGAGAGAGGTGACCACGCCCCAGTAAATCATGAAAAGAGCCCAGAAGAGGATAATCCCAACAAGAACGTACCGGAAAACCATGGCGATTTTCGAGCGTTTCCGAACGACTCCCATAGCAGATTGCCCCCTACTCGTACACTTCCCGAACTCGCCGGAAGAAGATATTCACCACAACCATGACCATGGCAAGGAGAAGGTATCCGAGAACAGAAGCATACCCAAAATCGAAGAACTTGAGACCAGTTCTATAGGTGAAAAGAGAGTACACCTCGGTTGACGTGCCCGGTCCCCCTCCGGTGAGGCTGTACACCACATCAAAAATCTTAAAGGACTCAATAAGCCGCAAAAGGAGAACGATGATAACTACCGGTTGTATCATGGGGAAGGTGATTTTGCGGAAAATCTCCCACTCGGAGGAGGCGTCAATGTACGCTGCATCATAAATTTCCTCAGGGAGGGACTGCAGACCTGCCAGAATGACGAGGAAACAGAACGGAGTCCACTGCCAGATATCAAGAAGGAGAATTGCCACCCAAGCCCAGAAAGGATGGGAGAGCCAGGGAATTTTCATCCCAAAGAGGCTCATAAGGATACTGTTTATCGGTCCCCCTTCCTCGTAGAAAACCGTGAGTCCCAGGTACCCCACCGCCACAGGGGTACAGAAGATGGGGAGAATGAGCAAGGCCCGGAAAATCGACTTGCCTTTCATTTCCTGATGGAAAAGAAGCGCAATGAGAAGGCCAAGGAACACCTGGAGTGCTACGGTAATGGCAACGTAGACAAGGGTAATCCGGAGAGAGTTCCACATTTTGTAGTCGCCAAGAATTCGGGCAAAATTGTCAAGGCCCACGAAACGGGCAGGCCTCCCAAGGCGAACCCGAAAGAGCGTAAGGCCCGCAGAGTAGAAAAGAGGAAATATCGTGAAAGCAAGTACCCAAACGATTGAAGGCAAGATAAAAAAGTACTTTATACGCTTCCTTCGCATACTCTACCCTCCTCGGGGGAGGGGAGGATCCCCTCCCCCAGGGCATTCCTCACTTTCCGTAGCCGATGGATTCCTGGTACACTTTAAGCTGGTCCTCTCGCCCGTAGCGTTCGGTGATTTCCTCCCAGTCCCTGGCAACCCGATCGAGAGCCTCTTTTGCTGAGACCTGACCTGTATACGCTTCAGAGAGATGACGGTCCAGAGCCACCCAGTACTCATTACCACCAGGGATTCGCAGGTACGGGGCAATGTTTGGGGCAAAGAAATTATCGTAGTACGCCTTCAGATACTCTTTGGCGTCCTCAGGGTCGAATCCGTTGGCAACGTAGTCCTCAAGACTTGCTGTACCGTATGGTGGCAGGAAGTGGAAGCGAGCGCCAGGGTCAACACCGGTCCAGCCTCGCTGGACGTTCCAGAGGCTGATTTTGTTCGTTGCGTGGAAGGCAAGAAGGTGGTAGACCACTTCTGGATGCTTTGAGAGGGCTGAAATGACCCCGTGCCAGGAACCGCCAGTCGTATTCCCCCAGACGTTCGGCGTCTCAAATTTCACAAATGTCCCCCTGCAACGATCGTACACTTCGTAACTTCCGGGGAGAATGGAGCATCCAAGTTTCCCCTTAATCTTTGAGCGAGTCTCATCCTGTACAAGGGAACCTACGTCACCCCACGAGAAAGTGAACACCGCTTTCCCCCGGAGGAAGTAGTCCCAGGCTTCACCAAGACTCCAGGCAACCTGCGCATCGGGACCGGTCTTCTGGAGCTTAAGCTGGAACTCGAGCGCCTTCACGTGGCCTTCACTGTTGATGAGTGGAGTCATGTCCTCGGGGTCGAACCAGTAGACGTTATGGCACTTGTCAACCTTCTCACCAGGGAGGATGCAGAAAGGTGCAGAAAGTGAAGCATAGTGGTACATACCCTGGGCACCTACTTTAAGGTGCATAACGATTCCAGAATCCGGTTCTCCGTCATTGTTCCAGTCCCATCCGTTGAAGAACTCTGACACATCGTAGAGTTCATCCCAGGTCTTCGGCGGGATGTTGTACTCGTACCCATACTTTTCTTTGAACTTCGCCCGGTAATCAGGATTCGTCAGGATGTCCTTACGGTAGTAGAGAATCTGTCCGTCACAGTCGTTGAGCGGGCCGTACCACTTATCGCCCCAGGTGTACAGGGTACGAATAGAAGGCGGGAGAGAATCGGGATCCCACTTTGGAAAACGGGGGTCTTTCATGTAGTCGTCAATGGGAACAATGTAGTTTCCGGCAACGAGTTCACCCATCCAGTCAGAGCCGATGAAGAATCCGTCGTACTGACCGGTACCAGTCATGAGGTCGGTCATGACCTTCGGATAGTGCTCGGCGTAAGGAATTTCGACGATGTTGAGCTTCGCACCGGTAATTTGCTCCCAGGCGTCTCGCCACTCGTAGAGTGGTCCAGAAATGCCGCCTTTTGGCCCACCCTGGTTCACGGTTACGGTAATGGTGATACCTGCAAAAGGCTTTTCCCCCGAAGCAGCAATAGTCCCAAGTTCTTCCTCAGTAAAGGTTATGGACTCACCAGAGGCGTTCGTCAGGGTAATATCGGCGTAGGCCACTGCCACCACAAAGAGGAACACCACCACAATCCCCCAGGGAACAAGTCGACGCATCAAAATCCCTCCTTTCCGCAAAAATTAAGTTATGAAAAGGAACAGGAACACTCAGGCTCGCTTTTTCTGCACCTCACCCCCCTTTTTCTGACCGTTCAAGGAGTACCCGAGCAGT
>JBDIWL010000082.1:0-5888 GCA_039638315.1 Candidatus Caldatribacterium thermophilum
GTACCCGGAGTACCCAGTCGATGGCGTAGCCGCCGCTGTAGATACCCCCCATGGCGTAGTAGAGGGGAAAGACCACGTGGTGCCCGAAGGAAAAGGGTTTTTCACCTCTTTCCCGAAAAGTGGGAGCATGCTCGAGAGGGACCATGAGGGACTCGGTCGTTCCAGTGGAGATGAGCCCCCATCCTTTCGTGAAGACACCGCTTGCCAGGGCAGCACAGGGGTGGTCGTGTCCTCCGGCAACGACCAGAGTACTTGGGGGAAGGCCAGAGCTCAGGGCAACCTCTTCCCGAATGCGCCCAAGGGGTGCTCCCGAGGGTACAAGAGGGGCAAGGTTTTCCTCGGTAAGGTGCACAAGGGCGAGGAGTTCTGGCGACCAGGAGCGCTTGTTCTGGTCAAAGAGCATGGTTCGAGAAGCCAGGGAGTAGTCGAAAGACAGAACCCCACTCAGGGCGTAGAGGACAAACCCCGACATGGAGGTCCAGATGCGGACTCTCCTAAAGACCTCTGGTTCATGGTGGTAGTGCCAGAGGAGCTTGTACAGGGAGTACTTGTGGTGTGGGGCAAGGCCGGTTATTTCGTAGACGGAAGCTGGATCAAGAGGCACCCGTTGTGTCTCATCCTTTGTCCGTTCATCGTACCAGGGGATGCAGCGAGTTACGGGGCTTCCTTTGGCATCGAGGCCCACCATAACCTCGGCGAAACTCGAGACGCTCAGAGCAGAAATGCTTTTTCTCACCTTTTCTGGGAATCCCCGGATGGCGTCGCAGAGTACGGTGAAGAGTTTCCCCGCATCGTAGTAAGGACCAGAGGCGTCGGAAAAAAGTGGTGTGGGGAAACTCGCCTCAGAGAGCGTGTATCCTTTTTCGTCGTATACCTTGAGCTTTGTGTTGGTTGTGCCGATGTCAATCCCAAGGAGAGGCATTACCCTTTCACCTCAAGAAGGGCCATTTTCTCCCCCACCCGGATAATGCAGTGGGTTGGGCATTTCTCCACACAGAGTCCGCAGAGGGTGCACTTTTCCCGGGAAATCACGATGCGCCCATTTTCGAAAGCTATGGCCCCCTCGGGGCAGGTACGGACGCAGAGCTGGCACTTGATGCAACCCCGGCTGCAGACTTTTCGGACCTCTTTCCCTGGATCGGGTGATACGCAGGCTACCGTTACCTGTTCCCGTTTTGGGGTGAGGACGATGATGCTGCGGGGGCACTCGGCAACGCATTTCCCACAACCGGTGCATCGTTCCCAGTCAATCACTGGAAGGCCACTTTCCTGGTCCATGTGGATGGCCTGGAAGGGACACACCCGAACACAGTTCCCAAGGCCAAGGCACCCAAAGCGGCATCCCTTGAAAGAGGCAGGGAGGAGATGTGCGGCTCTGCAGTCGGAAACACCCTCATACGTCGCCACGGTCTGGGCTACGCCTTTCCCCCCCTGGCAGAGGAGGAGAGCCCGTTTCGCCTCCCAGGAGCCGCTTTCCTGGCCAAGGAGTCGGGCGAGTTCTGTCCAAACCCGGGGACCGCCTACTGGACAGGCATTGGCAGGAGCCTCCCCTGAGGCGATTTTTTCTGCAAGACCACTGCACCCTGGGAATCCGCAGGCCCCGCAGTTCGCCCCGGGGAGCACGCGCTCGATTTCCTGCACAAGAGGATTCACCGGGACAGCGAATTTCTTGGCAAAGAAGGCAAGCATGAGCCCAAAGGCAAGACCTAAGACTCCAACAAGGATTGTAGGCACAAGAATGCTCATAGAGCTCCCTCCTACTTCACGAGCCCCCTGAAGCCCAAAAAGGCGATGGCCAGAAGGCATGTAGCTATGAAGACGATTGGGTATCCCTGCCAGAAACTTGGGATTTTTGCCAGACGCAGGCGTTCCCGGATTCCCGCAAGGAGGACTAAAGCCACCGTGAATCCCAGGGCAACGCTGATACTATAGACCACAACCTGAAAGAGTGTATATCCATAGTCCACCCCGAGGAAAGTTACGGCAAGGATGGCGCAGTTTGTGGTGATGAGGGGGAGGTAGATGCCCATTGCCCGGTAGAGGTTTGGGACGTTCTTCTTGAGGAGGATTTCCACAAGTTGCACAAGGGTAGCGATGACCAGGATGAACACCATGATGCGAAGGTACTCAAGACCGAGGGGGACAAGGGCGTAGTTCCAGAGGACCCAGGTGACGATGGAGGCAAGGACCATGACGAAGGTCACGGCCATACCCATACCGATAGAGTTCGCTACGCTTGAGGACATGCCGATATAAGGGCAAAGGCCAATGTAGCGAGCAAGGATGATGTTGTCGACGAAGGCTGCACTCACAATAATTTTGAAAATGCTCAGGATTTCCCCGTTCATCGTTTCCCCCTCCTCAGGGACCAGTTGAGGATCGCAATGTAGATGCCAATGAGGAGAAATGCTCCTGGAGGCAGAATCATGGCCATCATACCCTGGAAGGATTCAGGGAAAACCGGATGCGAGAGAATTTCCCCATACCCGAAGAGCTCTCGCACCACCCCAATGGCGGTGATGACGAGCGTATATCCAACACCCATACCCAGGGCATCGGCAACCGCATGAAGTGGGGGTTTTCGAGAGGCGAACGCTTCTGCCCGGGCCATGATGATGCAGTTGACGACGATAAGGGGAATGAAAATTCCCATGGCTTTTGAAAGGGGCGGCAGGTACGCTTTCATGACGAGGTCGACAATGGTGGTGAAGGTAGAGATCACGACGATAAAGATGGGAATACGGACTTCGTTGGGGACAAAGTTCCGTATAAGGGATATAACGAGGCTTGAGCAGGTGAGGACAAAAATCACCGCTGCTCCCATGCCCAGGCAGTTATCTACCCGCACAGAGACGGCAAGAACCGAACAGAGCCCGATCATGAGCTTCAAGACCGGGTTTTCTCCAAGGAGGCCGTTTTTAAAGTAGTACCAGAACTCTCGCATCACTTCCCCTCACCCCGTAGAAGCTCAGCAACGTTTACGCATGCCCGGACCACCGCCCGAGTGGAGATGGTTGCCCCACTCACCGCTTGGACGTCTTTCCCGATGGTGAAAGAGTCTGTCAAGGGTTTGCCCAGGAACTGGGAGAGGAATCCTTCTCCAGCGACATTGGAACCAAGACCTGGGGTTTCCTGGTGCTCTAAGACCTTGATTCCGGTGAACACGCCCTTTTCCGTGTCGACTCCCACAAGAAGGACAATGGGACCACCGTATCCAGTACTGGCGACTTTGAACACGAATCCTTGCTGTTTTCCGCTCTTTGTCACTGCGTAGGCCTCAAGGAACTTGAATTCCTTGGATTCCGGGAGAGGTCCAAAACTTGCCAGGTCGAAAGGAGCGAAATTTTCCCCTCCTGGGAAAACCACAGCCAGTGCCTCGTTGAGTTCTCTCTTTGCCTCTTCGGCGATGCGTTCTTTTGTCACCACGTACACGAAGGAGAGCGCCAGGGCAGCAACGCCACAGACCACAGTCAGTGCCAGAGCAACCCGAAGAATTTTCGTCATGCTTTCTTCACCCCGAAGCGTCGCGGGAGCATCCGGTCAAGGAGCGGCACAAGGGCGTTCATGGTGAGGATACCGAAGGTCACCCCCTCAGGATACCCCCCAAGCCAGCGGATGATGCCTGTTAGGGCTCCCGCACCAAAGCCGAAAATCATGCGTCCTTTCGCAGTCATGGGAGAAGTGGTGTAGTCCGTTGCCATGAAACATGCTCCCATAATGGCTCCACCAGCGAAAAGGTGGAAGAGGGGATTGTGCCGTGCCACGAGGGCAACAGCCGTAAGACCAAGGGCGTAAAAGAGAGGGATGTCCCACTGGACTACACCTCGAGCAAGGAGGTACACAAAGCCAAGGAGGAGCAGGAACGCCGAAATTTCCCCGATGCACCCGGGAATGAGTCCCATAAAGAGCCGGAAGAGGAGGTTTGGTGTTTCCCACACGGCAGGGTACCCATAGGCCTTCACGATGCCAAGGGGTGTAGCGCTCGTGACGACGTCAACTGGGGTAGCGTACGTTGCAGTTCCCAGGGCAAAGGGGAAGCGGACGTACCAGGTAGCCATGATTTTTGGCCAGGAAATGAGGAGCACCGCCCGTCCCACAAGGGCCGGGTTGAAGATATTCTGCCCGATGCCCCCAAACATCTGTTTCCCAAGGAGAATAGCCACACCCCCACCCACAATGGGAATCCAAAAAGGGCATCCAGGAGGCAGGGACAACCCAAGGAGCATCCCGGTGACCACCGCACTCCAGTCACTTATGGTGAGGGGACGGCGAAAGAGAAAGCAATCGAGGGCTTCAAAGCCGACACAGGAAAGAACAGAGAGCACAAGCGGCAGTAGCGCCCATCGCACCCCGAAAAACACCACTCCCCAGACTGCGGCAGGGAGGAGGGCGAAGACGACCTGGCGCATAATCCAGGGAACGGTCGTTGGGCTCTTCATGTGGGGTGGGGGCGCAATGATGAGGTGGTCTTCCATACTCATTTCCCTCCCCGTTTCCGGCGGCGCATTACTTCGAATTTTGCAAGCTTTATAAGGTGCACAAGGGCAATGCCCGCTGGACACACATATGCACAGGAACCGCATTCAACGCAGTCGAGGACCCGATTTGCCTCGGCTTCCTCAAAGAGGTGTTCTTCGGCAAGTCTTCCAAGGAGGTACGGCAGGAGACGCATGGGGCAATGGGCAACGCAACGACCACAGCGAATGCAGACGTACTCGCCCTTGTTTACGCTTCTCGCAAAAAAGAGGAATCCTGAGGTTCCCTTGATAACTGGCACGGCAAGCGTTGCCTGGGTGATGCCAGTCATGGGCCCTCCCATGATGACTTTTCGGGGTGGGGTGGTGAAACCCTCGCAAAAGGCCACGAGGTCCTCAAGGAGCATTCCAAGGGGAACCGCGAAGTTCCCGGGCTTTTTCAGGCAGTCTCCAGAGAGAGTGATGACCCGCTCCACAAGGGGCACGCCCTCCTTTGCCATGCGGCCCAAAGCTGCGGCGGTCTGCACGTTCTGCACGACAACGCCCACATCAAGGGGGAGGCCTCCGGGGGGGACTTCCCGGCCGAGGATGGCAAGGATAAGGTGCTTCTCAGACCCCTGGGGATACTTCGTTTGCAGGGGGACGACCTCCGTGGGGAAGGGGAGATTCCTCGCAAGGGGAGTCAGATGGGCGATGCAGTCCATTTTATTCTCCTCAATACCAATGTACGCTCGCCTTGCCCCACAGGCCCGGACCATGACCCGGAGTCCAAGGAGCATTGCCTCAGCCTGCTCAAGCATCACCCGGTGGTCGCAGGTGAGGTACGGTTCGCACTCTGCACCATTGAGAATCAGGGCATCGATGGGTTTGTCAGGAGGTGGGGAGAGCTTCACATGGGTTGGGAAGGCAGCTCCCCCAAGCCCGACAAAACCTCCCTCGCGAACGAAAAGACGAAGCGATGCAGGGTCAAGGCTTTCGATGTCCTCAGGAAGTGGATCGTAGTGGCATTCTTCGGAACTCCCATCGTTCTCAATGACTATCGCTTGAAACCTTCCAAGGGTTGGATGGGCCCAATCCTCGATTCCGGCAACTTTTCCGCTGATTGAAGCATGCACTGGCGCGGCCACAAAGGCATCGGTATCGGCGATTTTCTGGCCTCGCCGTACGGTATCCCCTTTGCGCACAAGGGGTTGCAGAGGGGCACCGGTGTGCTGGATAAGGGGAAGGACCACACGCTGCGGTGGGGGAACGCGGACCGTGGCAAGGTGCGCCGTACCCTCCTTGTAGTGGGGGAGGAAAACTCCCTGAGGGAAGGTGCGGAGTTTCATGTTTTCGTTTCGCCTCCTCTATGGTCTTGCCATACTTCCTCGATGAAACGGGTGTGGAGATTCCCTTCGAGGAAATCGGGATGCG
>JBDIWL010000083.1:0-5821 GCA_039638315.1 Candidatus Caldatribacterium thermophilum
CCAAAGCTTCCTCAAGATTCTGCGCAAGGGGCTTTTCACAGAAAATATGCTTCCGAGCACGCGCCGCCTTCTCGACAAGGTCGCGATGGGTGAACGTCAAAGAAGCAATACACACCGCATCAAAAGCTTCTCTTTCAAGAGCTTCGTCAAAAGAGGTGTAGTACCGGACACCAAGCTCTTGGGCTGCGTTCCTTGCCTTTGCTTCGTCCACATCTACTACCGCCTTGAGTTCTCCTTCTGGGATATAGTGTACGAGATTACGCCCATGCACCATTCCCGCACGTCCTGCTCCAACAAGGACAAAGGATATCTTCTCCATGTTCTCCCTCCACTTCTAATCCCGTACAATTCTCCTTCGCCACTGGTCGAAGACAACAACTGCAACAATCAAAAGCCCATTGACCACCCGCTGCCAGAAGGGTTCGACATTGAGAAGGTTGAGGCCATTCGAAAGGACCCCCATGAGGATCGCCCCCACAAGGGTCCCAAAAACTGAACCCTTGCCTCCAAAAAGATTCGTCCCACCGATGACCACAGCGGCAATGGTCTGGAGCTCAAGACCCTCAGCCATAAGAGCATTTGCCGAGTTCATCCGCCCCACAAGGACAAGCCCTGCAAAGCCACAGTACAGCCCGGAAACCCCATACACGAGGATTTTCACACGGTCCACGTTGATTCCTGCAGCCCGTGCCGCTTCCCGATTCCCACCGACTGCATACAGCGAGCGGCCAAAGGTCGTACGGTTGAGGATGAACCAGGTCACAGCCACGACAAGAAGGGCAAAAATCATGGGCACGGGAATACCACCAAGATGACCACTCCCAAGCCATACGATGCTCTCTGGAAGGTACCCTGCAAGTTTTGTCGCTGTAAAGTGCGAGGGAACCGGAAGGCCACCGGTGATGAGGAGAGCAATGCCCCGAACTGCCCCAAGCATACCCAGAGTAGCAATGAAGTCCGGGATTTTCCCTTTTGCAATGATAGTACCATTAGCCAGGCCGGCAAGAGTTGCAAAGAAAAGGCCAAGGAGCGCCCCACTGGCAAAGGGCCATCCCCAGTAGCTCATGGCCACCGCCGCAAGGCATCCCCCAAGGGCTAAAACCGAGCCTACGGAGAGGTCGATGCCAGCTGTGATGATCACCATGGTCTGCGCCGAGGCAGCAATGAGCACCACCGCAACCTGGCGAAAAATGTTCAACCAGTTACTCAAAGTGAAAAAGTACGGAGAAAGAAGCGCAAAGACCGCGCTCAAGGCAATGAGTCCCACAAGGGAGCCACCTTTCAAAAGGAGGCTCACCAGGTCTCCCCCACGCCAAGCAAGCACTCTATACTGAGGCACCACAAACACCCCCTTCAGGAAACCCCGCTGGCCACAGCGAGAAGCATTGCTTTGTCCACATCCTTTGGATGCTCAAAAACACGAATAATGCGACCGTTGCGCATAACAGCGATTCTGTCCGCCACCTCAATAGCCTCCACAGGCTCAGAGGTGATGTAGAGAATGGTTAGACCCTCGCGGGCAAGGTCACGAACCATCTCTCGAATCTCAAACTTTGCTCCCACGTCAATGCCCCGTGTCGGCTCGTCCATAATGAGAATTTTTGGCTTTCGCGCCAGCCAGCGAGCAAGGAGAACCTTCTGCTGATTACCCCCGCTCAGGTAGAGAACCTCTCGAAGAACGTTTGGCGTCTTGATGCGCAATGACTGGACAAAGTTCTCTGCGAGGCGCATTTCTTCCCGAATGCGCAGGACCCCCCGTCGTGACACAAGAGAAAGAATGGCCAGGGTAATGTTCGCAAAAACCGGAAGTTCGTACACCAGGGCGTTTCGCCGGTCTTCGGGGAGGTACCCAATTCCCAGGGCAATAGCCTCCTGAGGACTGCGGGGCCGGACAACACGATCCCCAAGAACCATCTTTCCCTCAGTTCGCTCAAGTCCAAAAAGCCCCCGCGCAAGCGTTGATCGCCCCGAACCCACAAGGCCAAAGAGCACGAAGACCTCTCCTTCCCGTACCTTGAGCGTAACATCCCGCACAAACCCACCGACCGAGAAACGTTCCAGAGAAAGAGCAAAAGCTGCACCAGCGTGGTCCCCTTCATGGGCTGCTTCAAGAAAGGCCACCGGCTTCCCCGTAAGGTGCTCAAAGAGCATCCGCTCATCAAGACGGGAGGTTTCCTCGGTAATCACCTTGCGACCATCTCGAAGCACCGTGACCCGGTCAGCAATACGCAGCGCCTCATTAAGCTTATGAGAAATAAAAATGATGCCGATACCAGTCTTCTTAATCTCAGAAATCAACTCAAAGAGGCGATTCACCTCATCCTCGCTTAGAGCTGAAGTAGGCTCATCAAGGAGGAGCAAGCGGATATTGGGACGACTCACCGCCTTGAGAATTTCTACCATCTGCTGCTCTGCAACGCTTAGGAAACCCACAGGGGTTCTTGGATCCTCCTGAATCCCAAAGCGTTCAAGGAGCCGTTGCGTCCCGGAAACAATGGCACTCCAGTCGACTTGAATACCCTTCCTTGGCCACCTCCCAAGGAACACGTTTTCCGCAATACTCAAATACGGCACGAGGGAAAGTTCCTGTTGCACAAGGGCAATCCCCGCAGCTAAGGCGTCCCGGGGAGAAGAAAAGTGCACCGGCTTCCCATCAAGAAAAATCTCCCCATCGTCTTTGGGAATGATACCGCTTATGATTTTCATTAAGGTGCTCTTTCCCGCTCCATTTTCCCCAAGGAGCGCATGAACTTCCCCGGGGAGAACATCCATGTTCACCCCGTCAAGAGCCCGTACCCCGGGGAAGGATTTGCTGACACTGCGAACTGAAAGAACGGGGGTCACTACCATACGGTGTAGCCTCCATCAACGCTCAAAACCGCTCCGGTTGCGTACCCTATACGAGGAGAGGCGAGAAAGAGAATCGCCGCCGCGATTTCTTCGGGTTTCCCAAGCCTTCTGAGCGGACGGGACTCCTCAAGGTGTCGCCGTACGCCTTCAGGGTCCTTTTCCCTTTTCAATGCTTCCTCCACAAGAGGGGTGTACGTTGTTCCAGGACATACACAGTTCACCCGAACCCCAAAAGGAGCAAAATCTACCGCACAGCTTTTGGTAATGGAAATCACCGCGGCTTTCGTAAGGTTGTAAATCATCTGATTGGCAATGGCAACAAGCCCTGCTTCAGAAGCCACGTTGACGATGACGCCATCCCTTTTTTCCACCATGTGTTTTCCCACGCTCTGCGTGCAGAGGATAACACCCTTGACGTTGACGTCCACGAGTCTTGCGAAATCCTCCTCCTTGAAGGCCAGCGCATCACCTTTCGCATAGACCCCAGCGTTATTCACGAGAATATCAATCGTCCCAAAACGCCTGAGCACTTCCTCAGTCATCTGGGCAACGCTCTCGCTACAGGCAACATCGACCTCGCAGAACGATACGGTGTACCCCTTCGCCACAAGCTCTCCCTCGAGGACCTTTCCCCTCTCTGGGTTGGCATCGGCAATAACCACCTTTGCGCCTTCCTCCGCAAAAAGGCGCACTGTGGCCTCACCAATACCTGCTCCTCCACCGGTAACAACCACAGTCTTTCCAGCGAACCCAAGGTCCAAGGAGCCTCACTCCTTTCAAATGGCCCCCTTGCGGGGGCCAGCTTTCTACTTTTCAAGATAGGCTTTCTTAATAGCTTCCCAGTCGATTGGTTCAAGATAAGGATTCGGGTAGAACATATCGGCATTGCCCTGCCACTCAGTCCTTGGACGAATATCCACAAACTGTGGGACCTGGTCTTTAAGGCCTAAAGCAAGCATAACGGCGTACTTCGTACCGTACCAACCCCATTCTGGGAAGCCGTGCCAGGTTTCGGCAACGAGCCGTCCCTCTCGAATTCGTTCCACCGACTCGGGTGTTCCATCGTTCGTGAAGACCTTGACTTCCGTTCTCCCAAGACGCTCACAGGTCAACATAGCCCCAAGACCCATTTCGTTGGAGGCTGCCCAGATGAAATCAAGCGTACCCTGCGGATTAGCAGAGAGAATATCCTCGGTCACTTTAATGGCTTTTTCCCTGTTCCAGTCTGCAGGAAGCGTGGTGACAATCTTGATACCCGGGAACTGGTCGATGACCGCATGGAAACCACGAAGTCGAGCTGTGGAGAAGAATCCACCAGCAATGCCTTCAATGATTGCTCCGGTGGCCTTGATTTTGTCTTTGAGGTTTGCAATGACCTCGGGGGTGTAGAGCTTCTGCCAGAACTCAAGGTCCAGGAATGTTTCTGGAGCCACGTCTACCTTCTCTCCCTCGCCAAGGACTCCCGGACCGCCAAAGTAGTCAACCACTGCATACGCCGAGATAGTCCCCGCCACCGTGTTGTCAAAACCAATATAACAATCCACATCGACACCCTCAATGGGTTCAAGGAGATTCACCACGATAACCGGGATACCTGCCTTTTTGGCTTCCTGAAGCGCTGGCTTCACCACCTCAACCTCAATGGGAGAGATGGCAATGACGTTCACCCTGCGCTGGATAAAGTCTTCAATGATGGCTATCTGGTCAGCAAAAGCAGTGTGGGCAGCAGGGGCACGAGTAATGATTTCCACGTTAATGCCGTGATTCCGAGCATCCGCTGCAGCCTTTTCAAAGAAATCCGTCGCAGTTTTGAAAACTCCTGTGATATCCGGTGGGGTCCATCCAATGGTAATCTTTGGGATATCCTTTCCCCATACACTGAAGGCACATCCAAACACAAGAAGGAGCACGAAGAACACACCGAAACTGCGCCGCATATCCTAAAACCCCCTTTGCGTTTATTTTTTGCCCTCTTGAAGGGCAAAATGCCGCTTCTCAAGGTCCCGTAAAAACGCAAGACCTTCCCGAAGGAGCACATCGCTTGATGGAGCCATCTTCCGCCAAATGCATGTTCCTGCTCGCATGGAATCTGCAACTTCAGCAAAAGACTCCATCCCCACGATGCCCCTGTACCCGCCTTCTGCAAGAGCCCGAAAGATACTGTCCCAGTCCACGGTTCCGGTTCCAGGAATACCCCGGTGGCTTTCGCTCAGGTGGTAATGGCAGAGATAGGGAACGGCCTTCTTCGTGGGGGTGTAAAAGTCGTTCTCTTCGATATTCATATGGTACGAGTCAAGGTGGATTCTAACATTTGGCTCTCCTATCATTGCAAGAAGTTCAAGGGCCTGGTCACATGTGTTAATGAGAAAGGACTCGTACCGGTTCACTGGTTCAATACCCACAATGAGCCCAAACTCCTGGGCCTTCCGAGCAACCTTCTGCAGCGCCTCTGCAGCGCGTTCAAGGTACTCTCGACCTGGAAAAGTGGAGATCCGTTTTCCCAAGGCTCCATAGAGAACCCCAGAAAGGCTCAGAGCCCCCATTTCTGCTGCAACCGCAACGCAGCGCATAAGGTACTCGATACCTCTCTGGCGAGAGGCAGCTTCAGGGGACGAGACATCGGTATCTTCAGAAAGAACAGTAGAGGTCACCACAAGAAGACCAAGTCGTTCGGCCTCTCTTCGAATGGCTTGAGGGTCTACTTCCTCAAGATCCATGAGGGGAACCTCAAAAGCATCAAATCCCAGTTTTTGGGCTTTCTCAAGGAGGCGTAAGGCGTCGCGTGTCCACCTCGAAGTCCAGGCGTAAGCGTGTACAGCGTAGCGAAGTGTTCCCATGCACTCAACTCCTCAAAACCCTTACCCGTACCCTCCCCTTATCTCCCCGGAAACGGGAGATGAAAAGGTCAATGGGTCGGTCACTGGTGTCGTAGGTGACGTTCTCAAGGAGGAGTATTGGAGCTCCAGGGTCA
>JBDIWL010000084.1:0-5814 GCA_039638315.1 Candidatus Caldatribacterium thermophilum
TGCAGGAGCGTATCTACAAATTTCTGAACCGGGATGGGAGACTCGTGTGCCTCCGGCCCGAGTTCACAACCTCTGTTGCCCGCATGTGTGCTCGGGAAAGTGGTCCACTCCCCATTCGGGTCTACTACAGTGGTAAAGTCTTTCGTTACCCCTCTTCTCCTTTCCACACGGAGAGCGAGTTCACCCAGATAGGCCTTGAGTGCATTGGCAGAGGTGGTCCAGCAAAAGATGCCGAGGTTATTGCCCTTGCCATTCTTGCCCTCAAAGCAACCGGCATACGGAACTTCGAGGTGGACCTGAGCCACGCTGGCATCTTCCGAGGAATTCTTGAGTCCCTTCCCATTCCTTCTCCACAGAGAGAAGACGTGAAAAAAGCGATGAAGAAGCGAGACTTCGTCGCGCTGCACAACCTCTGCAAAAACAGCAATCTTCCTCCTTCCCTTGAGGCATTCCTTTTACGCCTCCCCTTCCTGCGCGGAAAAAGAGACCTTCTTGAAAACCTTGCGTCACTTTTCCCGGAAAGCGAAAAGTGGCAGAAAGCAGTACAGGAGCTCCTTGACACCTGGATTGCTCTTGAGGACTTTGAGCTCTCTGAATACCTTTCGGTGAATGTCGGACTGGTACGCGATTTTGAGTACTATACCGGGGTCATATTTGAAGGGTTCTCACCTCAAGTAGGGTATCCCCTCCTTGCAGGAGGAAGGTACGATGAGCTCTTCCTGGTGTTTGGGAAGCATTTCCCCGCTTGTGGCTTCGCTATTTTCCTTGAGAGAATTCTTGAAGTTCTGGAAAAAGAAGCCCCCTGGCAGGAGGAATGGCATTCGCCTCCGGTACTCCTTTACCCACCCTTCCTCCGGAAAGAGGCTTTTAGCGTTGCCACATACCTGCGAAGCAAGGGATTTGCTCTTGTCCTTGAAGAGAGCGAAAAGGAGGGGTGTACCCTTGTCACCACCTGGGGGTCCTTCGCTCTTGCAAATCTTGACGCTCAGGTCCTTGAGCGCTTTCTTAAGGGGGAAAAGCCGTGAAAAGGCTCACCATCACCATTCCCACCGGAAGGCTTAAAGATGAAGTTCTTGAGCTTCTCTCCCGTCTCCTCTCTGCACCCCTCACCCTGCCTTCACGCCAGCTCGTTATCGATGACGCTGCTCTTCCGTGGCGCATCATCCTTTCACATCCAAAGGATGTTGCCACCTACGTTGAACATGGTGCAGCCGACCTTGGCTGCGTGGGTAAGGATATTCTCCTTGAACGGGGAAACGAAGTCTACGAGCTCCTCGACCTCCGTATCGGAAAGTGCACCATGGTCCTCGCTGGACCTGAAGGTACGACGAGGGAGGAACTCCTGCGGAGGGAGCACCTCCGCATCGCCACAAAGTACCCCCGTTTCACTCGCCAGTACGTCCAGGAACGGGGGATATACGCCGATATTGTGACCCTGTACGGGTCCATCGAACTTGCCCCGGCCATTGGCATCGCTGACGGTATTGTCGACCTTGTCTCCACTGGAACGACCCTTCGGGAAAACCGCCTGCACATCCTCGAAGCCATCGTTCCCATTTCCACCCGTCTTGTGGCGAACCACGTAAGTATGAAGACAAAGACGAAAGAGATTGAGGCATTTGCAAAAGCTTTAGAGGAAGTGATACCTCATGAGGATTGTCCTGAAGCCGATTGAGAATCTCCAGGAAGTGGCAAGAGACCTCAGGGTAGACCGCCGCAGTTTCTACGAGGACCTGCGGAAGGTCGAAGAAGACGTACGGAGAATCATCGAAGACGTTGCAAAGAGAGGGGATGACGCCCTGAGGGAGTATACAAGGCAGTTCGACGGATGTGAGATTGCCGACTTCCGGGTACCCCAGAAAGACCTGGAAGAAGCCTGGGAGAGGGCACCAGAGGATTTTAAAGAAGCAGTGATATTTGCTGCCACAAACATTCGGACCTTTCATGAGAACCAGAAATTGGAGTCTCTCCTCCTTGAGCGTTCTGCATCTCTCCTTGGGGAACTTGCTCGACCGCTGCGGCGGGTAGGCTGCTACATTCCTGGGGGGAGATTCGCGTACCCCTCTTCATGCCTCATGACGGTTATTCCAGCTCAGATTGCTGGCGTTACGGAAATCGCCCTTTTTACACCTCCAAAAGGAGACGGAAGCGTTCCCAGAGAGACTCTCGCCACGGCTTTCTTCCTGGGAATACAGGAAGTCTATCGAGTAGGTGGTGTCCAGGCCATTGCTGCAGCATGTTTTGGAACGGAGACCATCCCCCCTGTGGAGAAAATCGTGGGTCCAGGGAATACCTACGTCACCGCGGCGAAGAAACTCCTCCAGGGTATCTTTGGCATCGACACCTTAGCCGGACCCTCAGAAGTCGTCATCGTTGCTGACGAGTACGCCCCTTCTGAGTGGATTGCCCTCGACCTTCTTGCCCAGGCTGAGCACGACCCCCTGGCAACGAGCGTTCTTGCTTCACCAAGCGAAGCCCTGCTCCTTGCGGTAAAGAGGCATCTTGAGAGAGAAGTACTGAATGCACCCTTTCCTCAGGAGCGCATCGCACCAATTTTCCTCTACCAGGTGGAAAGCCTCGATGCCGCGATAGACCTTGTAAACTTCCTTGCTCCTGAGCACGTGGAGGTTATGGTAGAAAATCCCCTTGCCCTCCTCCCACGCCTTCGCAAGGGTGGAGCGTTCTTCCTTGGACCGTATGCTCCGGTTGCCCTGGGAGACTATGGGTACGGACCCAACCATGTCCTTCCCACAGGGGGGAGCGCGGTCTTCTCCTCCCCCCTTTCGGTCCGGGACTTCTACACCATGTCTTCCTTTATCTTTCCTCTACCCCAAGACCCATCACTTGCTTACGAAACGTACGCAACCCTCGCCGCTTACGAGGGACTCTTCTTCCATCGCCGGTCCCTCCTTGCCCGCGTCGGAAAGAAACTCCTCACCGACATCGAACGGGAGTGGACTACCTGAACATCTCCTCAAGGAATACAGGAAGCACAAAGGCTGCCTGGTGCACCCGGGCAGAATAGTAGCGAGTTGGAAAGGCCAGGTCCCGTCCGCTCTGGGCGGGATCGTGCTTCTTAGAGGCGATAACGTAACTCCACACTCCTCCAGGGTACGTCGGCACAAGTCCCCAGTACAGGCGGAGAACCGGAAAAACACTAAGGTGCTTCCAGAGCTTCTTTACCCGCTCAGGGTCAAAGAAAGGTGGCTCCATCTGGGAGACGAGAACTCCCTCGGGAGAGAGATGGGCATAAGCCCTTTCGTAGAATTCGGTGGAAAAGAGGGGTTCGGCCACCCCTTTTGGTACAGGGTCGGTGGAGTCCATAATAATGACGTCGAAGATTTCTTCTGTTTCCGCAATGTACTCCGCAGCATCCCCAATGCGGACTTCAAGCCGCGGGTCTTCCCAATTCCCAAGCTCCGGGAAGTACTTCTGGCATACCTCAATAACACCTTCGTCGATGTCCACGAGGACAACCCTCTCCACCGGGTGCTTCAGGACTTCCCGAGCCGCCCCACCATCCCCACCGCCAACGATGCACACCTTTCGGGGATGAGGGTGTGTCACCATAGCAGGGTGCACAAGCATCTCATGGTACATGAACTCATCCTTTTCCGTTGTTTGCACGATACCATCAAGGAGGAGGACCTTCCCATAAAGATAGGTGTCGATAACTGCAATCTCCTGAAACCTCGTTTGCCCCACAAAGAGGGTTTCCCTGACTTTAAGCGCCATCTGGTAGTTCTCAATGTAGTTCTGGATGTACCAGAGTTCCATCTCGTTTGCCCACTCCTCTCTCAAGCTCCACAATTTTGACATCCTGAGGCTCAAAGTACTGCCTGATCAGGGGCACACTGATTCTGGGATCACAGGATGCACCAAGGAAAATATCAAGCGCCGCATAGCCATACTCAGGCCAGGTGTGAATAGCCACGTGGGATTCAGGCATGACGAGAAGTCCACTCAAACCATATGGTTCAAACCGGTACACGTGGAGGGCAAGTATGTCTCTGCCATATGCTGCTGCAAGATCCCGGAAAAACCTCTCAACAAGCTCCGCATCGTTGAGGAGTTGTGACCCCATAATCTCCACAAGGAGATGCCGCGCCACTGCCTCCGCATGCAATACCCTCACCCCCTCAATCCAGCAACAAGGAGACACCGCTTGACACCTCGATCCCGCCGGAAGGAGTGGAAGAGATCCGCCTCGCAGGAAGTACAGAACGGGCTCACTTCAAGACGTTCCATCTCCACTCCTTCCCTGAGGAGATCCGCCACCACAATGCCTTTGAGGTCCACAAAAATCGACCCTTTCCGCTGCTCAAGAAACGCCTCCCTACCCTGAGCCCTGAAAACTGCAGCGACTTCTTCTCCCACTCTGAAACAGCAGGAACCTATTGCCGGTCCCACACCAGCGTAAACCTCATGGGGCTCCACAGAAAAGTGTTCCCGCATGGCCTGCAAAACCCTGCGGTGAATATTCCGGGCAATCCCTCTCCACCCTGCGTGCACGAGAGCCAGCGCACCGCGATTTGGGGCAAAGAGAAGTAGCGGCACACAGTCGGCAACGAGGATACCAAAGAACAAACCCTTGCTCCTTGTAAGCACTGCATCCGCCACACGGCAAGAAGCATTGTACCACAATCCCTCCTCAAAGACGAGGAAGTCCACACCGTGCACCTGGCAGGGCACAAAAATAGAGGGGATTCCGAAGGTCTTCGCAACGGCTCCTCGACCTTCCTCGGTGGCAACATCATAAGGTGTACGGCGGGTCACAAAGAAGTGCTCAAGCTGGGGGAAACCGCAGAGTTTTGCAAAGCGAAGAACAAGAACACCCCCACGCTCCTCAAAAAGCATCTCCCTATACTCCGTTGAGCGCCTCTCGGTACGATCGAATGAGACTGGCAAAACCTCGAACAAAATCCTTTTCGTCTTTATGCTCCATAACGTACTGTAAAAGAGCCGATCCGACAATAACTCCGTCAGTATACGCAGCAATGCGTTTTGCCTGATGGGGATTGTGGATACCAAACCCGGGGAGAACAAGGGCAGGGGTATGACGCTTTATGTAGGTGGTACGCTCCTCAAGGGCCGCAAGGTCCACCTCTGCTTTCCCCGTTACCCCCCTCCCAGAAACGAGGTACACAAACCCCTCGCTCCTTTCGGCAATACGGCGAACCCGCTCAAGGGGCGAGGTTACCGAGGCAAGGAGAATACGGGAGAGCACCCCCTGGGCACCTTCAAGGAAATCCTGAGCTTCAAGGGGAAAATCGGCAACAATAAGCCCAAGAAAGCCGGCTTCTCTATAGTCCTTCGCAAACTTCTCCACCCCATACTGCAGGACAATGTTTCCGTAGGTCATGGCTACAAGGGGGACAGAAAAGCGGAAATGGGAGAGGATTTCCGGGACCATCCGTGGGGTTACCCCTTGCTTGAGGGCTATATAAGAGGTTGTCTGGATAACCGGTCCATCGGCCACAGGGTCAGAGTGGGGAATGCCAACCTCAATGGCATCTGCCCCCTCTTCCTCGCAAGCCCGAAGAAGCTCACAAAAACTCGCAACATCAGGGTACCCAAAGGTAAGATAAGGAACGAAGAGTTTGTGCTCCTTTCTCCGTTCTACAAGAATGCTACGTAACGGATCCATGACTGCTTTCCCCCTCGGCAAGAGATTCCATGACGACCGTAACGTCCTTGTCGCCCCTTCCTGAAAGGCAGATGAGGATAGTCGCCTCCCGGGGCAAGGAGGGTGCAATTTTCAAAGCGTACGCGATAGCATGGGCACTTTCAAGGGCCGGAATGATCCCCTCAGTT
>JBDIWL010000085.1:0-5728 GCA_039638315.1 Candidatus Caldatribacterium thermophilum
AGCTCTCAAGGGAGAAATGGGAGAGTCGCTCCCGAATTTTCTCAAGAATTCCCTGTTCTACAAGCTCTTTTGCCCGGAGAATGGCGCTCCTAATATCCCGGGCCTTTGACTTCCCGTGGCAGATAAGGCACACCCCTTCAACACCAAGAAGAGGCGCCCCACCGTACTCGCTCCGGTCGAGTTTTTTCCAGAGAGCTTGCAGCTTTTCCCGAAAAGCAGTATCCTGAATCTCCCGTTCCAGGAAAAACGCAATGAGTTCAATGAGGCCTTCGCCAAACTTCAAAATGGCGTTTCCCGTAAACCCGTCGCACACCACCACGTCCACCGTACCATCAACAATGTTCTGCCCTTCTGCGTTCCCCACAAACTCGAAATTCAGCTCGTTCCTCCGCTCCTTAAAGAGCTGGTAAGCCGCCTTAACGAGTTCGTTTCCCTTTCCCTCCTCCTCGCCAATGCTCAAGAGTCCTACTCGAGGACGAGGGATACCGAGGACAATTTTGGCGTATTCTGCTCCCATGATGCCAAAGTGGAAAAGATGCTTAGGCTTGCAGTCCACATTTGCCCCCACATCAAGGAGCACACAGTACGAACGGGTGTTGGGAATAAGAGCGGTAATGGCCGGGCGCTCAATCTCTGCAATGTGCTTGAGACCCAACCAGGCTGCTGCCATGACTGCACCGCTGTTTCCTGCAGAGATAAAGGCATCGACTTTCTTCTGGGCAAGGAGCTGAATGCCACGGCAAATGCTTGAATAGGGTTTCTTCTTCACTGCTTCTGCGGGGTGCTCCTGCATGTGAATGACCTGGGGAGCGTCCTCAATGGGGAAGTCTCGTTCATCCATGGCAAGGTCTCTGTAAAGCGCAAGGAGTTCTTCACGGGGGCCAAGAGCCACAAGGGTGTACTCGGGGGAATAGGCCTCCTTCAAGCCCCTGGCAATTTCAAGAGGGGCAAAGTCGCCGCCCCACACATCCACTGCGATCCTCATTGCCTCTCCCCGTTACTCTTCGACCTTGAGAACCTGTCTTCCTTTGTAGTACCCGCACTCAGGGCACACATGGTGTGGGAGCTTTGGCATATGGCAATGAGGACAGCTCACAAGGTGAGGCGGATGGATAACCCAGTGTGTTCTTCTTTTATTTCTCCGACATCGCGAGGTTTTATTCGTCAGGTTCGCCATCGACACTACCTCCTCTATCCTGCGAACTCAAGGTGTAGGATAGTATAGAACAACTTTCTTCTCTTTGCAAACATCATCCAGGTCTCCACTGTTTCAGAATCGCAAACCTCGGATCCACTTCTTCTCTCCCACAGGGACACTGCACTTCATTCCTGTTCGCACCACACACCGGGCACAGCCCTTTACAGTCTGGACGACACAGAGGTTTCATTGGAATGTTGAGGAGGATAATCTCCTGAATCTCCTGAGTTACATCCACGTAATTCTCCTCTTCAGTGAAATACCGAATCTCAACGGTTTCTTCGGCCTCGGCTTCGAAATCTGAAGGACGTGTCAGACGGCTGGCATTACGGAGTTCAAGACGGAAAGGGATATCCATGGGGTACAGGAAAGACTCAAGGCAGCGAGCGCAATGCAGAAGGAGTGCTGTTTTGATCCGTCCCTCAACGAGAATTTCTGAGCCACAGTTCACAAGATGCGCAGTAATCCGAACAGGTTGCGTGAAAACAATTCGATCTTTGCCAAGGCGAAAAGGAGAAAAAACCTCTTCCTGAGAGTCGAAGAATGTCCGCCCGGTACTTTTCTTAACCTCCCCAATGAAAAGCTGCACAACCATCACCTCATGGCATGCACGATTCGCCAGGTATCCCGGGCGATCATGAGTTCCTCATTCGTAGGGATGACCATCACCTTCACCGGGGAATCATCCCGGCTGATGAACGCCTCTTTCCTTCGCACTGCATTCCGCTCATCATCGATGAAAATCCCAAGATGCTCAAGCCCCGAACAAATGGACTTCCGGATGTATGAGGAATTCTCTCCAATTCCTGCCGTAAACACGAGCCCATCAAGACCCCCAAGAATCGCATAGTACGCTCCGATGTACTTCTTTGCTCGGTACGCAATAATCTCAAGGGTGAGACGGGCCCGATGGTTTCGAGGCGCAGCATCTTCAATATCCCTTGTATCGCTGCTTATTCCTGAAA
Organism: Candidatus Caldatribacterium thermophilum; assembly: GCA_039638315.1. GTDB lineage: Bacteria > Atribacterota > Atribacteria > Atribacterales > Caldatribacteriaceae > Caldatribacterium > Caldatribacterium thermophilum. The sequence continues at coordinate 2,164 of JBDIWL010000085.1, forward strand.
TCCCGAGAACGCCGCTTTTCTTGTTCAGTATTTCCTCGACCTGCTTAGCCGAAAGGCCCTCCTTCTCCATGAGGAAGAAGATGATAGCAGGGTCTATATCGCCACACCGTGTCCCCATGACAAGACCTTCAAGTGGTGTGAACCCCATGGAGGTGTCGATGGACTTCCCGTGACGAATAGCGGCAAAGCTCACTCCGCTCCCCATATGGCAGGTGATGAGTCGAAGCTCTGCAAGATCTCTTCCCATCATCTTTGCCGCCCTTTCCGCTACATATCGGTGGGAAGTCCCGTGGAAACCATACCTTCTGATACGGTACTTCTCGTAGTACTCATACGGGATAGCGTAAATGTACGCGTACTCTGGAAGTGTCCCATGGAACGCCGTATCAAAAACCGCCACTTGAGGAACCTCCGGCATAAGCTCCTGGCAAGCTTCGATACCAAGAATGTTTGGGGGATTATGGAGTGGGGCAAGATCGGCAAAGGAACGAATGGCGTCAAGGACTTCATCGGTGATGAGCACTGAACCGGTGAACTTTTCCCCTCCATGGACAACCCGATGTCCAACAGCATCGATCTCCTGAACGCTCTCAAGAACACGAGCCTCTCCCGAAGTGAGGGCTGCAATGACGAGTTCCAGGGCTACCCGATGATTCGCAACGGGTCGCTCTGCGGCAAAGTCTCCGGAAGCAGTATGATGCTCAAGACGAGACCCGGGAATTCCAATGCGCTCAACAATACCCTTAGCCACCACACTGTAACGGTCCTCGTCCTCCATCTGGAAAAGCTGGTACTTAACGGTTGAACTTCCACAGTTCACCACCAGGATGTTCAAGGGAACCATCTCCTTTTTCTTTAAAATTGTGTCTGGAGAACAGTGACCGCAATCTGGTCCACAATATCCTCTGCTTTGCATCCCCTGGAGAGATCGTTCACGGGTTTAGCAAGCCCCTGGAGAATCGGCCCAATGGCCCTCCCTCCAGCAAGACGCTCAGTGAGTTTATAGCAAATGTTCCCTGCGTCGAGATCCGGGAAAATGAGCACGTTCGCTTTTCCAGCTACAGGGCTCCCTGGAGCCTTCCGCACTCCCACTTCCGGTACAAGAGCCGCATCTCCCTGGAGTTCTCCATCGATGAGGAGATCAGGAGCAAGACTTCTCGCAATGCGGGTTGCCTCAACAACTTTATCCACGCGCGGGTGCTTGGCACTTCCCTTCGTGGAGAAAGAGAGCATGGCGACTTTTGGCTCTCCTCCCACGAGGAGACGAAACGTGCGGGCAGTGGTGATAGCGATATGGGCGAGCTCCTCAGCGTTTGGGTCAGGATTAAAACCACAGTCGGCAAAGAGAAATACGCCATGCTCGCCATACTGCGTGCTCGGGAAAACCATGAGGAAGCAACTGGAAGCAAGTTTAATCCCCGGGGCGGTTTTAATAATCTGGAGTGCAGGCCGAATGACATCGGGACTCGTGAAAACTGCACCACCCACGACGCCATCAACTTCACCATGGAGGAGCATCATGCACGCATAGTACATGGGATTCCTAAGGAGTTCCTCAGCTTTTTCCAAAGTAACCCCTTTCTCCCGGCGGAGCTCAAAAAACGACTGAACATACGCAGAGCGCTTGGGATCCCTTAAGGGGTTGCGGATTTCTATCCCTTCAAGGTGCACCCCAAGAGACTGGGCCTTTTTCGTAATCTCCTCTTCGTCCCCGAGAAGCACTATAGAAGCAATCTTCTCCTGAACAGCCACACGTGCAGCCTGCAGTACCCGCTCGTCGGTCCCTTCAGGGAGGGCAACTCGCTTACCAAGGTTTCGTGCCTTTTCACGGATGTGCGCCAGAATGTCCATAAACTCTCATCTCCCTTCAACCTTCAGCGAGCCAAATTTTTCACGAAGTCGACGCTCTACCCCAGGGGGAACAAGGTCTCGTACACATCCCCCAAAACGGGCAATTTCCTTCACCACTGTGGAATTCAAATAGGAATACTCAGTACTTGTGGGGAGAAAAATCGTCTCGATTTCAGGAGCCATCTTTCGATTAGTAAGCGCAATCTGCGTCTCGTACTCGTAATCGGAAATCGCTCGTAAGCCCCGCAGTATCACCCGGCAACCTTTTGAGCGGGCAAAATGCACAAGAAGCCCGTCAAAGACCTCAACCTCCACGTTTGGGAAATCGCGAACCGCCTCTTCAATCATAAGCTTTCGTTCTTCCACAGTAAAAAGCGGGACTTTACTCGGGTTCCGGAGCACCGCAACGATAAGGCGATCGAAAATCTTTCGCGCCCGGTCAATAACATCCAGATGACCGTTCGTTATAGGGTCGAAACTCCCAGGGTAGATAGCCGTTGTCACCTAAGCCCCCTCCGTCTCCTGAGTCCGCAATTTGCCAAAAAGGAGTACGCTCTTCCCATATCTTCGCGCATCCAAAAGCTCAAAGAAAGGGAAACTCTGCCCCCGCCAGTTCTTCCGGGAAGAACGGAGAACCACAAGAGCATCACCTATGACAACTTTGAAATTATACAACTTTTCAACGACCTGGGAAATATCATATGCGAAGGGTGGGTCAAGGAAGACGATGTCAGGTGCCTGAAGGTACCCGGGGAACTTTTTAGCCTGCCAGAAGTCAAAGTGCACAACTTTGGCCCGATCCTCATACCCACAGAGGGCGATGTTCCGCTTGAGGATCTGGCACACCCGGGGATTCCCCTCAAAAAAATAGGCTTCCTTTGCCCCCCGGCTCAGAGCTTCAAGGCCAAGGGAACCACTCCCTGCAAAGATATCGTATACCACACTTCCAGGAAGGTCATCTCTGAGAATTTCAAAAAGCGCTTTCCGCACCACTCCCTGGATGGGACGAACGTCACCTCCCTGAGGGACGATAATTTTCCTCCCCTTCCTTTCACCCCCAACAATGTGGATGTACCCCACTTCAGCCAACCTCCCCAAAGGCCAAGTAACGGCCAAAACGGCGTTCTATCTCCATCCGTAAGGGACGGTACTCAGGGCGTTCGAGAGAAGGGTCCTCCGCAAGAATGCGTTCTGCTTCCTTGTGTGCCTCCTCAAGGAGTGCCCAATCGGAAAAGGGATCAGCGATGTGGAATTCCGGCACCCCATGCTGACGGACACCGTAAAACTCCCCAGGTCCCCGGAGACGAAGGTCCTCCTCGGCAATCCGGAAGCCATCATCTGTAGCTGTAATTACAGCCATCCTCCTTCGGGCTTCTTCCCCATGGAGTGCAGCAAGGAGAATGCACACCCCTTCCTCACTCCCACGACCTATCCTCCCCCGGAGCTGATGCAGCTGGGCAAGGCCGAAGCGCTCTGCGTTTTCCACCACCATAACACTTGCCCTTGGGACATCAATGCCCACTTCAATGACTGAAGTGGCTACAAGGACGTCAATATCACCTTGGGAAAAACGGTGCATGATATCCTCTTTCTCTTTCGAGGGAAGCTTGCCGTGGATAATCTCGATACGGAAATCGGAAAGCCACTTCGTCTTGAGTTCCTCAAAAACCTCCTGAACAGTAGCGATTTCTTCCTCAGTCTCCTCAATGGCCGG
>JBDIWL010000086.1:0-5678 GCA_039638315.1 Candidatus Caldatribacterium thermophilum
AGGTGCACATCCTGGCCAGAGAGGGCCTCAACGAGGTATGCAGCGCTTTCTGGTTCAAAAGCGATGAGATCCACGATAGCATGAGGCTTGAGGCTCTGGATATGCTCCTTGAGTATTCCTTTTTTCTCGTCTTCTTCTCGATGTCCAGAAATGAGGACAACCCGGTTCCAGAGGGGAGAGTAGGGATAGGGCTTTGTTTCCCCTCGAGCGTACACGAAAACCCTGTACCCGGAACTCACGAGTCTCGGGACAAGGTAACTCCCAATATGGCCTGTTCCGCCGATAACAAGGATGCTCTTTTCCATGCCTTTCATTGTATCCATTTTCAGTTGCTTCGAAAAGGTCTTTGGAGTAAAGTGGAGGTAAAGTTTTTGGAGAAAGGGGTACGATTCTGCGGTGGACTGGAAAGAGAAGCTTGCTCAAACCCATCTTTCTTGTATCATGCATACTGCGTTTACCCACCGGATTCTTGTTCCAGCCTTCAACATTGCCTATCTCCCCATGGTACCGGCAATTGTTGAGGCCCTGCGTCAGACGGAGACCTTTGCGCTCCTTGAGGTTTCCCGTCCGGACATCACCCGTTTTGGGGCGGAGAGTTTCAAAGCGGTGAAAGAGGCTTTCGATTCTCACGGAGATCTTTCTCTTTCGCGTTTGCATCAGGACCACGTACCGGTGATTGATGAAGAGGGGCAGCGTGTTGACTGGCGCTCCCTCATCGATGAGGCTTTGGAACTTGGGTACCATTCGGTGATGATTGACGGGTCGCGGCTTCCTCTTGAGGAGAACATCAGGGTGACACAAGAAGTTGTTGCTAAGGCGCATTCTCTGGGAGTGTGTGTAGAGGCAGAGCTTGGAGCAGTTCTTGGGCATGAGTCGGGTCCCCTTCCTCCCTATGAGGAGATTTTTGCAAGCGGCAAGGGGTTCACCAATCCTGAGGATGCCGGACGGTTCGTTCAGGAGACGGGGGTCGACTGGCTCTCGGTGGCCATTGGCAATATCCATGGGGCTATCAGCGGGGCGGCAAAAGACGCCAAAAAGGTGGAAGCGCGCCTGAATATCGAGCACCTCAAAAAGATTGTGGAGCGTACTGGTATTCCCCTTGTGCTCCATGGTGGTTCAGGAATCAAGAAGGAGTACGTTCTTGAGGCGATTCGCCACGGTATCACGAAAATCAACGTGGGTACGGAAATCCGCCAGGCCTATGAGCAGGCCCTGAGAGTGAAGGGGAGCGTTGCCGCTGCTCAGGAAGCGGTGCGGGAGAAGGTTACAGAGCTCATCACCGGGTACTACGAGATTCAGGGTTCAGCCCGGAAGCTTGCTTCGTACCTTTAAAGGAGGGATAGCGATGCGGTACCCCAATCTTTTCGCGTCAGGGAGAATTGGGAAGTGCATTCTGCGGAACCGGGTAGTTATGCCCCCCATGGCGACGAACCTGGGGAGCGCCTTTGGTGAGGTGACCCCTGAGCTTTTGCGTTACTACGAGAGGAGAGCTCGGGGAGGGGTGGGGCTCATCATTGTGGAGAATGCCCAGGTGGACATGTTCCAGGGTCGAAGTCTTGTTGCCCAGATTGCTGTTGACAGTGACAAGTTCCTTCCGGGGCTTCGTGCTCTTGCAGAGGTCATCCATGCTGGAGGGGCAGGGGCGTTTCTGCAGATACAGCATGGGGGGAGACAGTGCACTCCTTCCACGACCGATGGGTTGCAGCCGGTTGCCCCGTCTCCTGTACCCTGTAAGTTCCTCCAGGTTACGCCTCGGGCACTGACGCGAGAAGAAATTCGGGAACTCGTAGAGAAGTTCGCCCAGGCAGCGCTTCGGGCAAAGGTTGCTGGTTTCGATGGCGTTGAGGTTCATGCTGCCCATGGGTACCTTCTGAACGAATTCCTCTCTCCCTACACGAATAGGAGAGATGACGAGTACGGTGGGAGTTTTGAGAACCGTATGCGGTTCCTCCTTGAGATTCTTGGACGAATCCGGGAACTTGTTGGGGAAGATTTCGTCGTTGGGGTGCGCCTGAGTGTTGAGGAGTTCGTCCCCGGAGGCCTTACCCTTGCGGAATCCCGGGAAATTGCCCGGGAACTTGAGGCCCATGGCGTGGATTACATCAGCGTAAGCTGTGGTATTTACGAGTCGGTGAGCACCATCATTGAGCCCATGAACTTCCCTGAAGGGTGGAGGGCAAACCTTGCGCGGGGTATCAAAGAAGTCGTTTCCTGTCCAGTTATTGCCGTTGGTGTCATACGGCATCCTGAAGTGGCTGAGCGAATCCTTGCCGCGGGCGATGCCGACTTTGTGGCCATTGGGCGGGGTCTTATCGCTGACCCGGACTGGGTACGGAAGGTTGCTGAAGGGAGAGAAGAGGAGATCAACCACTGCATAAGCTGCAATGTGGGGTGCATTGGGGAACTCTTTGCCAACGGCAAGGTCCACTGCGCGGTCAATCCCTGGGCTGGGCGGGAACTCTACTTTGATGAGCGTACCAGGGCTCCAGAGAAGAAACGCGTGGTGGTCGTTGGTGGTGGGCCAGGGGGCATGATGGCGGCTCTTGTTGCTGCCCAGAGAGGGCACGAGGTACACCTCTTTGAGAAGGAAAAGGAGCTTGGAGGGCAGCTTCGCTTTGCCGCTTTGGCTCCCCACAAGGACAAGCTCCTGTGGTTTGTGGAGTACCTGAGAGTATCGCTTGAGAAATTCGGAGTTTCGGTGTACTTGGAAAGTGAAGCTACCCCGGAGGCTGTTCTTGCTCTGCATCCTCAGGCAGTCATTGTGGCTACCGGTGGGGTTCCTGTTGTTCCTGAATTCTCTGCTCTTGACCCTTCCTTTGCCTGTACCGCCTGGGATGTGCTCCAGGGGAAGGTACGCCTTGAGGGGAAAGAGGTTGTGGTTATCGGTGGGGGAGTTGTGGGATGCGAGACAGCGCTTTTCCTTGCCGAGCGGGAGAACAGGGTTACCATTGTGGAGATGCTGCCGCAGCTTGCTGCCGATGCAGAAGTCATAACGAGGATTGAGCTTTTGAAAGCGCTCAATGTCGCCAACATTCGCATCATGACGAGTACCCGGTGCATCGATGTGCAAGGACGGAATGTCGTCTACCTGTGCGATGCGGATCCGAAGACCTCGGAGCTCCATCCTGAGTACATCGTCTTTGCCCTGGGAACACAACCAAACCGGGAACTCTTCGACATCCTGTCACAGAAGATGCAAAATCTTTTCCTTGTTGGGGATGCCCGGGAACCCCGCAAAGTGTACCATGCGGTATACGAGGGGGCTTTGGCGGCAGCGCAAGTGTAATGGCGCATGTTCTCCTTGTCAATCCCTGGGCGTATGACTTTACAGCATATGACCTGTGGTGCAAGCCCCTGGGGCTTCTGTACCTGGGGGCGCACCTCAAGAGGAAGGGCTTCAGGGTAACCCTTCTTGACTGCCTGAGCCGGGAGGACCCGGACTCCTGCGCCCCGGAGGGTGAAGGGCCACGAAAGCTCCGGGAGGCAGGGTGTGGGGGGTACTTTAAGGAGGTTCTTCCCAAGCCTTCCTTTTTCGCTTCCATTCCTCGGTACTTCAAACGCTTCGGCGTGCCGAAAGCGAGAGTTCTTGCCCGTCTGCAACGCATTGCGCCTCCGGATGTGGTGTTCGTCACCTGCGGTTTCACCTACTGGTACCCAGGAGCCATGGTTGTTGCCGATTTGCTCCGGCGTACCTTTCCCCGGGCGCACCTTGTCCTTGGGGGCGTATACGCCACGCTTTGCCCAGAGCATGCAAAAGCCCTTGGGTTTGACGCAGTGATCGCGACCTCCGATCCCCTTGAGGTTGCCCGAGCCCTTGAAGCAGTGCTGGGAATACGTCTTGGGATTGAAACGTACCAGGATTTCTTCAGCCTCCCTCCTGCCTTCGAGCTCTATCCTCGCCTCTTTTACGGCGTTCTCCTTTCTTCTTTGGGGTGCCCTTTCTCATGCACGTACTGTGCCTCCCGGGTTCTTGCGCCGTCCTTCTTCCAGAGGCCCCCGGAAGAGGTGGCCGAGGAGATTCGCTACCTCTATGAGTGCTTTGGTGTTCGCCACATCGCCTTCTACGACGATGCCTTGCTTTTCCGAGCGGAGCACCACTTCCTTCCCCTTGCGGAACGCATTGTTCGTCTTGGACTTCCTGTATCCTTTCATCTTCCCAACGGGCTCCATGCCCGGTACGTGACACGAGACGTTGCGCTTTTCCTCAAGCGAGCTCGTTTTGCCACCATCCGGCTGAGTCTTGAGACGGCTTCGCCTGAGTGGCAGAGGCGAAGCGGCGGAAAGGTGACGAACGAGCTTTTCGAGGAAGCGGTGCGGGCACTGCAGGAAGTGGGTTTCTCTCCCCAGGACATCGAGGTGTACCTCCTTTTTGGGTGGCCGGGAATGGAGGAGGGAGAAGTTTTCGCCTCCGTGGCCTACGTGCGACGTCTTGGCCTTATCCCTCGTCTTGCCCTGTATGCGCCAACGCCAAAGACCCGGGACTACGAAGCGTTCTTTGCCTGGGAGGACGAACCTCTCTGGCACAACAAGATCGCCTTTCTTTATCGCCGGGGATGGAGTGCGTTGTATGCGAAGTTGCAGAGTATGGGGAAGTGTTAGATAATGGTAGTTGGAGGTGTGTCAGTATGGAAGTGAGGTGGTTCGGTCACTCGTTCTTCCTTGTGACCACCGAGCGCGGGGTACGCCTTGCCTTTGACCCCTTTGACCAGAGTGTGGGGTATCCGCTTCCTGAGGTTGAGGCCGATTTTGTTCTCGTGAGCCATGAGCACTTCGACCACAACAACGTTGCCCTGGTGCGGGGATACCGGGAAGTTATCCGCCAGCCCGGAGAGTACACAAAGGATGGGGTGAAGATTCAGGCCTTTTCGACGTTTCACGACGATGAAGAGGGGAAAAAGCGGGGAAGGAACAACGTCTTTCGGGTCGAGGCCGATGGTCTTGTCCTCATGCACGTTGGAGACCTTGGGGTGGTTCCAGGCGACCGGGAGATAAGCTCCTGGAAACCGGTGCACCTTCTCTTTGTTCCTGTGGGTGGCGTGTACACCATCGATGCCCGGGGGGCGCAGGAGCTCGTCCAGAAACTCGCTCCTTCCCTTGTTGTCCCCATGCACTATAAAACGCGTTTCCTCTCTTTTAGCCTGAATCCTGTGGAGCATTTCCTTAAGAATTTCGAACGGGTCAAACATCTCAAGAGCAATCACTTTACCGTAACGGCGAAAAATCTCCCGCCTGCCCTTGAGGTCTGGGTTCTTGAAGTGTGAAAGGTGTGGTATAATGTAGCTCCTATAGAGGAGGGGGAGAGCATTCTCCCCCTTTCTCTTTGTTTGGCAAGGAGCGTGAAAATGGTCACGATATCTATCTGCGTAGGGAGCTCGTGTCACCTCAAAGGGGCGTATGACATCATCCACCAGTGTGAACATCTCATTGAAGAGTTTGGCCTGAAGTCGCAGGTGGAACTTCGGGGGACGTTTTGCCTTGGGCGATGCACCGAGGAAGGGGTTACGGTTGTTGTGGATAGCGAGGTTCTCAGCGGGGTGTCTCCGGAGAATTTCCGGGAAATCTTTGTGGAGAAAGTTCTGACGAGGATCAAGGAGGCTCCTCGTGAGCATCATTAGTACGGTCCAGACGAGTTGCCGGGATTGCTACAAGTGCATCCGCCACTGCCCGGTCAAGGCCAT
>JBDIWL010000087.1:0-5667 GCA_039638315.1 Candidatus Caldatribacterium thermophilum
GGTTGTCGTTGTCCCAATGAGGCTTCCTCCAAGGTACACCCGAATCTGCACATTAGCCGGTCCCTGACCGCTGAAAACAACACTCTGTCCAGGCTGCACCGCATCACCACTTGCCAGAGTCCTCGTTCCAACCGTTACCGAGAGAATCTGCGGAGCCTGGGTTGCCCCCGGAGAGGGCGAAGGAGACACCACAGGACCCCCTCCACCTGGACCACATCCCAAAAGCCCCAAAACCACAGAAAACGTCAGAATCCCCACAAGGACCTCCCGAACACGCACGCCCTCCACTCTCCTTCCTCTAAGGGATACTTCCATTATACCACCTCTTACGCAGCTTCTTTCTCCTTCTTTTTCTTCTTCCGCGGGCGCGACTTTCCGTATGTTCCCATGAAGATTTTCCCTCGACGGGTGCGGTGATCCCCTTTGCCCATATGTGAACCTCCCTTCTCGTTTTTTGCCCCTTAGTATACCAGAAAGCTTTTTGGTACAATGAAGGTATGGAGAAGGTGTTTCTTTCTCTTTCGGAACTCCTTGCGGCACTTGAGGAAACAGTCAATTGCCTCTTTCCCTCGCCAATCTGGGTTACTGCGGAGATTGCTGACCTTCGCTGCGACCAGTCCGGCCACTGGTACCTTGAGCTTGTGGAAAAACACGATGGAGAGCTCAAAGCCCGGGTTCGGGGAACCATCTGGGCGTCTCTTTACCCCTCCATCATCGCTCCCTTTGTGACCCTCACGGGTCAGGAACTCGCCAAGGGAATGGAAATTCTCGTCCTCGCTCGGGTTCGTCTGCATCCCGTGTACGGCCTCTCCCTCGATATCCGGAGTATCGACCCCCAGTACTCCCTGGGGGCGATGATGCGTCACAAAAGGGAAGTCCTCAGGCGTCTTGCCCAGGAAGGTCTCCTTGAAGCCAATCGCAATCTCCCCTTTCCCCTCGTTCCCCAGCGCATTGCGGTCCTCTCCTCACCACATGCCGCAGGTTTTGAGGACTTCATCACGCACCTTACTGAAAACCCTTACGGGTTCTCTTTCTACGTAGAGCTCTTTCCGACTTTTGTCCAGGGGGAGGAAATGGAAACAAGCATTCTTCTGGCCCTTGCGCAAGTCCGGGAAAGGCTCAACAATTTCGACGTTCTCGTTATCCTCCGGGGTGGTGGAGCACAATCGGACCTCCACTGGTTTGACAGCTACCCCTTAGGGCAAGCAGTAGCAACCTTTCCACTTCCTGTCCTTGTGGGCATTGGCCACCAGAGGGACACAACGGTCCTCGATGCCGTGGCTCATCTCTCCTTCAAGACGCCGACTGCAGTGGCAGACTTCCTCGTCGAACGCATGCGGGAATTTGATATCCTCGTCCTTGAAACTTCACGACGCCTCTACAGTCTCCTTGGTGATACGCTGAGAAAAGAGGAGGAGGCGCTCACCACCCTCCTTGGAACGCTCAAACGAGCTACCCAGAAACGTCTCCAGAATGCTCTTGAGGAAACTGGAGAACTCTTCTGGGAACTGAGAGGGTCCATACGGCACACCCTCGAAGCCACGCACAGGACCCTCGAGGACACGTGGAAAGCCCTCCAAGAGGCTCTTAAGAGGACCCTTGAAAACCACTGCATCGCCCTGGAGCGTGCTTTTCAGGCACTTACCCTCCTTGACCCACATAACGTTCTCAAGAGAGGATATACTCTGACCACGAAGAACGGCAAAATCGTGCAAAGCGCAAGGGAATGCCAAAAAGGAGACCGCATAGAGACATGGTTCGCCGATGGACGAACCACAAGTGAGGTGGTGCATTCCCGTGTCTTCTCATGACCTGACCTACCAAGAAGCCTTTGCTGAACTCCAGGCTATAGTGCGAGAACTCGAAGAGGGTTGCGTGGACATCGACGCTCTCATTGCCAAGGTACAGCGAGCGTCCTTCCTGTACCGGTTCCTGCGGCAGCGCTTGCGGAGCACGGAGGAAGAAATCGAGAGCATCCTCAAAGAAGGGCACGATGCTACTCCTCCACAATGAGGCTCTGGTCGCCGCAGGCGCGACACTCAAGCTGAATAGTGCTGTGATGGATGTTGAACTCCTGGCGAAGCACCGTAGCAATGTTCTCACGAAGAGCGTCTGCCTCTTCAAGGGTGGCACACCTCGCCACCACGTGGAGCTCCGCGTAGTGCTCTCTCTCGTTTAACGACCAGAGGTGCAGGTGGTGCACGTTTGCAACCCCTTCCATGCGCTCCAGGCGCTCCTTAATGTGCTCTGGCTGCACGTGACGAGGGCTTCCCTGCATGAGGATATGGAGTGCTTCCTGGAAAAGTGGCACAGTTTCTCGAAGAAGAAAAGCGACAATCCCGAGACTCAAAACGGAATCGAGCATCACAAGGCCAGAAAACTTTACAAGCGCAATACCAAGAATGACAGCACACGACGACAGGGTATCAGAGAGAAGGTGTAAAAAGGCACTCCGGATGCTGAGGCTTTTCCGGGATAAGGGGAAAAGGAGCACGACCGCAACGAGATTCCCCAAGAGACCGAAGAGAGCAACAAAGAGAGCTATATCAGGCTCAAGAGGTATGGGGCGCATGAGACGCTGCAGCGCCTCATATATGAGGTAGCCACTTACTCCAAAGAGGAAGAGCGCATTGAAAAGCGCAGCCAAAATCTCCGCCCTTCGGTACCCATAGGTGCGTTCCGGGGTCTGGTGTCGCTGAGCTATCCGGATAGCGAAAAAAGCCACAAGAAGGGATAGGGTGTCCGTGAGATTGTGAAAGGCATCAGAAAAGAGGGATAGACTTCCAGAGAGGAGCCCTCCTGCGACCTCAAGGGCAAAAATCCCGAAATTCAGGGCAACACTTATAGAGAGCGCCGAAGACGCTGCACCGTGGTCGCTGTGCACCATTGCACGCTGCAAAGCCCCCGGGTGCCCGGGGGCTTTACCTTACGTTACCGTGATGACCTTTTCACTTTTCCAGAAACCATGGATATTGCAGTACGACGTAGCGTACAGCGTGCCAGAACGATCGAGCTTCACCGCAAAGGTCGCCTGAGGCTGTGTATATGCCGGACCCTGGTTGGCTCCAGCAACGCTTTCCCCATGAGCGGTGAACTCCATCCTTCCAAGTTCGTAGGGGAATTTCTCCCCCTCGGGAGCAAAGTAGAGGGCAATCCAGCGAATGTGGTGCTCCGTTGTGTTAGGATGGGGAATCTCTTTACCCACCGTTACCTGGAAAACGGCAACCTCTCCCTTTTGCACTGTCTCCGGTCCTTCGATGACCGGAACGTGTTTTTCCTGTTTCCAATCAGCCGACTGGAAAAGGTCCGCAAAGGCCATAGGAACACCTCCTCAGAAGCTCTTAAAAGACGCCTTTGGTGTCCCGCAGATAGGACAGAACTCTGGAACCGTGCCTTCTACAGTGTACCCACATACCGGACATATGGACACCACACCAAGTTCCAAATCCTTTCCCTGGAGCGCAGCTTCTTTAGCTTTCCGGTACATCTCGGCGTGAATCTTCTCCGCCTCGAGGGCGTAATGGGTGCTCCGTTCTGATTCCTTCTCGCCCTGGAATTTGGCAACTTCGTTGTACACCGGGTACATCTCCTCAACCTCGAAGGTTTCCCCAGCTATAGCCATGTCGAGATTCGCCACCGTATCGTTGATATTCCCCAGGGCCCGGTAGTGGTTTGTGGCGTGTACCTGCTCTGCGTACGCTATGGCCCGGAAAAGGCGAGCAATATTTGGTTTCCCTTCCTTTTCCGCTACTTCGGCAAAGATGAGGTACCGCATGTGGGCCTGGGACTCCCCAGCATAGGCACTCTCCATGTTCGCCTGGGTCATTTTGTGGGGGATTTTCGCCATGCGTCCAACCTCCCTTTTGCGCGTCTTTTTAGAAGAAAACCAGAGATTTTTGCCTCTATTCCGGAAGACCCCCTAAAATTTCCTGCTCCCTTGCCGAACAATAAGGATGGAAGGGAGGAAGAGAAAGTGGCGCTCAGAATCCAGGGAAACCAGAACAATCGGAACCGCTACCGGGAAATCGTTGCCTGCACCCTTGAGGAAAAAAAGGAACATTGCTCCCGGAATAGGGAAAACGTCGCACCCGAGAAATCTCTACCAAGCAAGGGTGAGGTACAATAGGGAGAGAAATCCCAGGAGGTGAGACTGTGCAGGTTATCGAGCTCCACGGAGCACGGGTTCCGGTCATTGGTCTTGGCACGTGGGATCTTCGCGGCGAGGAAGGGTACCGGGCAGTTCTGCACGCGCTGTCTCTGGGGTACCGCCACATCGACACAGCTGAGTTCTACGACAACGAAAGAGAGGTTGGCAAGGCTATAAAAGACTCTGGACTTCCCAGAGACGCTATCTTTCTCACCACAAAAGTCTGGTACACCCACCTCCATTTTTCGGACCTCATCCGTTCCTGTGAAGAGAGTCTTCGAAGACTTGGAACCGACTACATAGACCTCTACCTCATCCACTGGCCGAATGAAGCCGTTCCCCTCGAAGAAAGCCTTAAAGCCATGGAGAAGCTCAAAGAGGAAGGAAAGGTCCGCTACATCGGGGTGAGCAATTTCGACGTTGACCTTCTCGATAGAGCCCGAAAGATGAGCCGTTCCCCCATTCTCACCGATCAGGTGGAGTACCATCCTTACCTTTCCCAGAAATCCCTCCTTGAGTACTGCCAGAAAAACCGGGTTATCCTCACGGCGTATTCTCCCCTGGCCCGGGGAAGGCTCTTAGAGGACCCACTCCTCAAGCAAATTGCCGAAAAGTATGGAAAAACTGTTGCCCAGGTTGTCCTCCGCTGGCTCGTTGAGCAGGACATGGTGGTAGCTATTCCCAAAGCAAAGGACCCGAGACGCCAGAGAGAAAACCTTGAGATTTTCGACTTCTCCCTTACCGAAGAGGAAAGAGCAGCCATTTCCCGTCTTGACCGGGGAGAAAAGGTGGCTACCCGACTCTGATGCGATACGTTTCCCTGGCACTCCTTTTCATTCTCTCTTGGACAGCTCTCTCCTTTGCTCTTCCCAGATACATTTTCCTTTTCATCGGGGATGGTCTGGGACAGGAGGAGATTGACCTTTTCGCAGGGATAACCCAGCACTCCACTTTCACAGAGTTCCCAGTGCACGTCCTCCTGGGAACACGCACCAGTGATGGGAGAGTACCCGATTCAGCTGCTTCTGCAACGAGCATTGCCTGCGGTGTTAAGGTACGGGAGGGTGTTCTTGCACAGGACGATTCAGGTCGCCCTCTTGAGACCATAGCTGAAAAGGCGAAAAAGAGAGGTCTCCGGGTTGGCATTATCACCAATGTGGCGCTCAACGACGCAACTCCTGCCGCCTTCTACGCTCATACCTCTTCCCGAAGAAACTACGACGACATTGCCTGGCAGATGGTGGCAAGTGGTTTTGATCTTTTTGTGGGGAGTGGCATAGCAAGTTCAACGCGAGAAGGAAGGGACACAATCCTCAGCCATGCCAGAAAGCAGGGCTACCTGGTGATCAGAAACCTCCGGGAGTTCCTCGATCTTAAAACAGTACCAGCCATCGCCCTTCTCCCTTTTACCTTTGCCATAGACCGAAAAACAGAGCATCCGACCCTCGCCCAGTGCGTCCGCAAAGCCATAGAGCTCCTCAACAACCCTTCCGGGTTCCTCCTTGTGGTGGAGGGGGGAC
>JBDIWL010000088.1:0-5660 GCA_039638315.1 Candidatus Caldatribacterium thermophilum
CCCTTCCCCATGAGGGTATGGACGACTGGGATATCGGCTTTCGTGGCAAGTTCAAAGAGGACGTCTGATGCTCCTGAAGCGATGACCCCACCGCCAACGTAAAGGAGTGGCCGCTTGGCCTCCTGAATGGCCTCAGCGGCGAGTTTCACCTGTTTGGCATGACCCTTGTACGTTGGCCGGTACCCGGGGATTTTGATTTTCTCCGGGTACACAAGGTCGATCATCTTCTGCTGCACATCCCGGGGAAGGTCAACAAGGACAGGACCAGGACGGCCAGTTGCGGCAATGTAGAAGGCTTCTTTGATGACGTACGGGAGGTCTTCTGCTTTGGTCACGAGGAAGTTGTGCTTTGTAATGGGCATGGTGATGCCGGTTGTGTCGGCTTCCTGGAAGGAGTCCTTGCCGATGAGGTGAGTGAAGACCTGCCCGGTGAGGGCAACAATGGGAATGGAGTCCATGTACGCGGTGGCAAGGCCGGTCACAAGATTCGTGGCCCCAGGACCAGAGGTGGCAATGCACACGCCGACTTTGCCGGTTGTTCGGGCATACCCATCGGCGGCATGTGCTGCGCCCTGCTCGTGGCGCACAAGGACATGGCGAATTTCCGGTGTGTCGAAAAGGGCATCGTAAATATCAAGCACAGCTCCGCCGGGATACCCAAAGACGACATCCACGCCTTCTTTTTTCAGGAGCTCAACGATTACCTGAGCGCCTTTCATGCGCAAGGGTTCTCACCTCCTTTAGCCCATGCTCGCTCCACAGGATGCGGAGCGGGCAAGCTGTGCAAATCGCGCCAGTACTCCCCGGGTGTACTTCGGTGGGGGAGGAGTGAAAGCCTGGACGCGCCTGGCGAGTTCTTCGGCACTCACAAGGAGCTCGAGTCTGCGGTTTGGAATATCGATGAGGATTTCATCCCCATCCTGCACCAGAGCGATTGGTCCACCCACTGCAGCCTCAGGGGCCACATGGCCCACACAGGGTCCCCGTGTTCCCCCCGAGAATCTCCCATCGGTCACCAGAGCGACGTCTTTAGCCAGACCCATCCCCACAATGCTTGAGGTGGGGGCAAGCATTTCCCGCATCCCTGGACCTCCCCGGGGTCCTTCGTAGCGAATAACGATGACCGAGCCTTTGGTAACCTTTCCTGAGGTGATGCGTTCCATAGCCTCTTCTTCGCTATTGCAGCAGATGGCCTTCCCCCGGAATACCCGCACACTCGCATCCACCGCTCCCTGCTTGACCACAGCACCTTCTGGGGCAAGAGAACCGGAGAGGACTGCGATACCCCCCTCACGGTTATAGGGGTTATCAAGAGAGCGAATGACGGAGCGGTCCACGTACCGGACGGATTGCTGGATGTCCCGGATGGTCTTCCCCGAGACCGTGAGCATGTCCTCTACGAGCTCTCCAAGGGTGGCAAGAAGGGCAGGAATGCCTCCAGCAAAGGCAAAGTCCTCCATGAAGAGGTCTCCCGCCGGCTCAAGGAGGACAAGGTGCGGTACTTTCCGGGAGAGTTCGTCAAAAGTCCAGAGGGTGATGCTCCTCTCCCCAAGTTCCTGCGCCAGGGCAAGGAGGTGGAGTACCGTGTTGGTTGACCCCCCAAGGGCAAGGTCAACGACGATGGCATTGCGGAGTGCCGTGGCGTTCAGGAATTTCCTCGCGTTCCAGCCCATCCGCACAAGTTCCACGATGCGTTTCCCGCTTTCGTAGGCGATACGCCGCTTCTTTGCCGAAACCGCTAAGGCTGTGGCGCACCCTGGAAGGCTCATGCCCATCGTTTCCACAAGACAGGCCATGGTATTTGCGGTGTACAGCCCCTGGCAGGACCCTCCCCCGGGACAGGCTTCTTCTTCAAGGGCAAAGAGTTCTTCTTCGTCGATATCGCCCTTACGGTAGCGACCCACAGCCTCGAAGGTGTCCCGGACAAAGGCGAGGCGTCTTCCTCTGTACCTTCCAGAGAGCATCGGTCCGGCGGTGACAAAAATCGCCGGAATGTCGAGGCGTGCTGCCGCAAGGAGCATTCCCGGGGTGATTTTGTCGCAGTTTGTGAGGAAGACCACCCCATCGAGGGCATGGGCTTCCACAACCGATTCCACAGCGTCAGCAATGATGTCCCGGCTTGGCAGAGAAAAGCGCATGCCCTCATGGCCCATGGCAATACCGTCACAGATTGCCGGGACACCAAAAACAAAGGGCGTACCTCCTCCTGCCTCGATTCCTCGCTCGATGAAGCGCTCAAGTTCCCGCATGTGGATGTGCCCAGGAACAAGGTCTGAGAAGGCGCTGGCAATCCCGATGAGTGGTTTCTTCAGTCCTTCTCTGGTTATGCCCGTGGCGAAAAAGAGCGAACGATGCGGACAGCGATCTACTCCCTCTGTAACTCTCTGACTTCGCATAGTATCCTCTCCTTTCTCCAGGAACAAAAAACCCTCGTCCCAGAAGGGACGAGGGTTTCCCCGCGGTACCACCCTTATTACCTGCCCAGGGGCAGGTCACTTCTTTCCCCGTAACGGGGGGCTCCCGGGCCGCTTACTCCATTCAGCCAGCCGCTCAAGAGGCGAGCTTCGGTGTTGCTTTGGGCCTGCTTGCACCATCCCGCAGGCTCTCTGGACCGCCGCAAACACCTACTGTTCCCCTTCGTCGCTTTACAATTTTCAGCGTTGTGAGAAAATATAGCACAAAGTCTATTCTTTTGCAACCGGAGGTTTCTCTGATGCCCAGAGCTTTCGTTTCCTTTAGCGGCGGTAAGGATTCACACTTGAGTCTCTGGAAGGCAAAATCTGCGGGGCTTGAAATTGCTGCACTGCTTTCCATGGTCCGGGAGGATGGTGCGTACTCTTCCTCTCATCGCATCCCTGTGGATATCTTAAAACGGCAGAGTGAGGCTTTGGGGATTCCAATAACCCTTTGTCCTACGTCTTGGGAAAAGTACGAGGAGAATTTCTCTGCCTGCCTTAAGACGTTCAGGGAACAGGGAATCACCTTTGGAGTTTTTGGCGATATCGACCTTGAGGAGCACCGGATGTGGGTTGAGCGTGTTTGCGCCCAGTGTGGTATCGTGCCTTTTCTGCCTCTTTGGGGAAAAGACCACAAAGAGATAGCCCTTGAAGTGGTGCGGATGGGTTTTGAGGCATACATTACGGTGGTCAGGGATGGTATTCTTCCAGTGACTTTCCTTGGACGTCGCTTTGACGAGGCGCTCCTTGAGGAGCTTGTGGAACTTGGTGTCGATCCCTGTGGAGAAGCGGGGGAATTCCATACCCTGGTTGTCTCTGCACCGGTGTACCGTTTTCCTATTACGTATGCTTTTGGCCAAATAGCTTTTGACGGAAAATGCCATTACCTTGAGGTTTCATGAGGGAGATATGCAAAAAGGCATTCGCTTCGTGACGTCCACAGGAATTCTCTTTGCCCTGGTCCTTGTAGTGCAGGTTCTGGGGCTTCCCCAGATGGTTACTGGGCCCCTCGTGAACGCTATGCTCCTTCTTGCCACTGTCTTTGTGGGCATGGCAAGTGGTGTCCTCATTGGCCTTTTCACCCCGTGGGTTGCCCTCTTGCGGGGGATTCTCCCTGCACCCCTCGGACCCATGGTGCCTTTTATTATGCTTGGCAACGCAGCGCTTGTTGTTGTCTTTGGGCTTTTCCGGCGAAAAGAGGGATTGCTCCCTGAGGTCACCGGTATGGTCCTTGGGGCTTTCGTGAAGTACCTCGTGCTCTCCCAGGCGGTACGGTTTCTCGTCACCCTTCCTCCCCGGGTTGCCCAGATGATGCAGATACCTCAGCTTATCACGGCCCTTCTGGGGGGAGCGGTTGCTCTCCTCCTTTCCCGAGCTCTGCGGCGGATACGCTTCGGAGAGTGAAGAAGAACCGGCTCCCTCCCTGAGGGCGATTCTCCACCCCGACTTTCCCCCCGTGACGTTCCACGATTTCCCGCACAATGGCCAGACCAAGCCCCATGCCTCCTCCTTTTCGGGAACGGGATTTGTCGACCCGGTAGAACCTCTCAAAAATGAAGGGTATATCCTCTTCAGGGATGCCTGGGCCTTCATCGAGCACAGCAATAGTCACCATTTCTCCATGCCTTTCCCCTTCAATGAGGATGGTGCTCCCCTCTTTTGAAAAGAGGATGGCGTTGTGGAGGAGGTTGGTGAGGACCTGGGCAAGGCGATCCCGATTCCCAAGAACGAGGAGGGGAGAAGGGAGCTGGTTCAGAACGGTAATGCCTTTTTCCTGGAAAAGGGGAGTCAGGGTGAGGACCACCTCAGAAGCCAAAACCCCTATATCCAGAGGTTCCATGTCCCACTGGAGTTTTCCCGATTCCATGAGGGAGAGGTCAAGGAGATCCCGTATGAGGCGGGAGAGGCGCATGGTTTCTTCATGGAGAAGGGGCAGGTACTTTGCTTTGAACTCTTCCCAGGGAATGACCCCATCAAGGGCTGCCTCAATGAACCCCCGGATAGCGGTCACAGGGGTTCGGAGCTCGTGGGAGACATCGGCAATGAACTGGCGGCGCAGTTCCTCGAGGTTTCGCAGGTCCGTTATGTCCTGGATGACCCCCACTGCCCCGTAGACATTTCCCTCTTCCTGGAGTGGAGCAATCCGGAAAACGAGGTGTTTCCCCTGGAACGCACATTCTCCACGGGTGGGAACACCCTCATGCAGGGTTTTTGCAAAGAGTTCCTGAACCCTTTCAGGAAGTACGTGTGCTATTTCTATCCCCTCGGTGAGGGAAACCCCAAGGAGTTCCTGGGCAGCAGGGTTTACCGAGACCACTCGCCCCGTGGAGTCTAAGGCGATGACTCCCTCCTGGAGAGCGAGGAGGATGTTCTCGATTTCTTCCTTTTCTTTCCGGAGGGCGCCAATGGTTTTCTCAAGTTCCCGGGAGAGGGCGTTGAAGTCCTGGGCGAGGGCACCAAGCTCCTCTTCCCTGGGGATGTCCATACGCTGGGTGTAGTCTCCAAGGGCTATGGCCCGGGCAATGGTGCGCATGCGACGCAGGGGTGCCGCAAGGGACCGGGAGAAGAGAAACGCAAGGAGTACTGCAAGGGGAAAAGCGAAAAGACCCGAAATGAGGAGGAGGTACTGAACAGCTCGCACCGTTGTTGTGATGTCTGCAAGGGGAGTGGAGAGAAAGAGCACCGCTTGAGGTGGTGCCCCAGAGGGGAAGGGCATAGCCACGATAAGCATTTCCTGTCGGAGGAGAGGGATGAGTCCCTGGAAGGTTACCGTCTCTCCCCGGAGGAGGTGTTCTTCGAGTTCCTGGAGGGGAAATTCCCGCCGAAACAATGCTCCAGGACGCATCATCTTTGGTCCTCGCCTGAGGGGGGAATCCTGGGCAAGGAGCTGGGGAAGGGGAATGAGGAGTACCTGGATGCCTTCGCTGAGTTTCCGTATCGTTTCTGGAATCTCCGAGGAAGACGATGCGAGAAGACTGACAATGGTTTCTCCCCGTCTCTTAAGCTCCTTTTCCTTCAGGGAGAGGTAGAACTGACTGAAGAGTTGCGACATACTCACAAGGAGCACAACATACGTTACGGCGAGGATGAGGAGGGACACAGAGAAGAATTTTCCAAAGAGCGTTTTCCTCATAGTGCACCAGGGTCGAGTTTGTACCCAAAACCCCATACCGTTTTGATGAGGGGTGGAGCTCCAGCCTCCTC
>JBDIWL010000089.1:0-5656 GCA_039638315.1 Candidatus Caldatribacterium thermophilum
CCCCAGGGTTTTCGGACCTCCACGATGCACGGTTCCCGGGTGTGCTGGTTTCGCTGTAACTCGTTGTGCGAAGTGACCACTCTGGACATGGCGATCACCTCCTGAGAAGAGTGGGAAAGGACGGGAAAGGTAGGCGTTCCTATTATAGTCAAAACATCAGCTTATGTCAAATAGAAGTCTTTGCCAGGGTTGACACCCTGCCAAAAGTGCGATACTAATTAGGGCAAAAGTTGAAAGCCGAGGGAAAGGCAATGGGAGCGTTCTACATCACAACGCCTATATACTACGTGAACGATGTTCCCCATATTGGGCATGCGTATACAACCTGTGCGGCAGACGTTTTAGCACGTTTCCATCGGATGATGGGGGAAAGGGTGCTCTTTTCCACTGGAACGGATGAACATGGGCAGAAAATCGCCAGAGCTGCTCAGGAGGCGGGTGTACCACCCCAGGAGCTCGTGGATAGGGTGGTTGTCCGCTTTAAAGACCTCTGGGAGAAAATGCGCATCTCCTACGATGTGTTTATCCGCACAACCGATAGGGAGCATGAAGAGACCGTTCAGGAGTTCTTTATGCTCCTCCAGAAGAAAGGGTACATTTACAAAGGGGAGTATGAGGGGTGGTACTGCGTTCCTTGTGAAACCTTCTGGCCAGAGTCACAGCTTGAGGGTCGCCTCGTGTGCCCAGATTGCGGAAGACCCCTTGAGCGTCTCAGGGAGGAGAGTTACTTCTTTGCGCTTTCAAAGTTCAGTGAACCCCTCCTTGCCTATCTTGAAACGCATCCCGATTTCGTCATGCCCGAGAGCCGTTTCAACGAGATTTACAGCTTCGTCAAAGGTGGCCTTAAGGACCAGAGCATTTCCCGGCTTGGGGTTCGCTGGGGCATCCCCGTTCCTGGGGACCCCAGGCACACGATTTACGTGTGGTTTGACGCCCTCATCAATTACCTCACGGTTGCAGGATTTGGAAAGGATAAGGAACGCTTTGCCCTCTTCTGGCCCGAGGCGCACCATCTTGTGGGGAAGGATATCCTCCGCTTCCACGCAGTCCTCTGGCCGAGCATGCTCCTTGCAGCAGACTTACCTCTTCCCCGGCGTGTCTTTGCCCATGGCTGGTGGACGGTGAATGGGGAGAAGATGTCGAAATCCAGGGGGAATGTGGTGGATCCCCTTGAGGTCATCGGGAAATTCGGTGTGGACCGCTTCCGGTACTTCCTCCTGCGGGAAGTGAGCTTTGGTCTCGATGGGGACTTTTCTGAGAAGGCCTTCATCGAGCGGAGCAATGCAGACCTTTCGGATAACTTTGGTAACCTCATGCACCGGACCTTGAGCATGGTCTCAAGGTACCGGAATGGTCGAGTGCCTCGCCCCTCAGGGTACGAGGATCGGGAATGGGAAGAGCTCCTTGCCGAAGTTCGGGAGCGCTTTGTGTACTCTATGGAGCGCTTTGCCTTTTCCCAGGCGCTCAGCGAGGTCTGGCGCCTGGTGCATTTTGGGAACCGGTACCTTGACCAGAAAGCTCCCTGGCGTATGGCAAAGGACGCAAGCCTTCAGGAAGAGCTCGATCGGGTACTCTACAGACTCCTGGACTGCGGGCGAATCCTTGCTGTGTTTGTCCTTCCCTTCATGCCGGAGACGGCCCAACGGCTCCTTGGGCTTCTGGGTATGGAGGAGGTGCTTCAGGAACGTAACCTTATGCCCCTTCTTGACTGGGGGAAAGGACCAGAGGTTTTCACCGTACGGCAGCCTGAGCCGCTTTTCCCCCGCCTCGAGGGATAGGGAGGTGGAACTATGGCACCACAGGAAATTCACCTTGAGGACTTCCAGAAAATTGACCTCCGGGTTGGAGAGGTGGTGAGTGCCGAGCGGGTTGAAGGAACCCGAGCCCTCATGGTGCTGCGGGTGAACCTGGGAGAGGAAGAACGGACACTCGTTGCAGGCCTTGCGCCGTACTATGCTCCGGAGGAAATCGTAGGGAAACGTGTCATTGTCGTGGCGAATCTCGAACCCGCAGTTATCCGGGGGATAAAGTCCCAGGGGATGCTCCTTGCCGCCGATGACGGCCAGGGCAACGTGAGCCTTGTGACCGTCGACCGGAGTATCGCCCCAGGAAGCCGGGTGCGATGACTTTTTGGGTTGATGTCCATGCCCATCTCGACGATGAGGCCTTTGCCCCGGATCTCCCTGAGGTGCTTTCTCGAGCACGGGAGGCCGGGGTTTGTGCTGTCGTTACGGCTGCAACTTCTCCGGCGTCCTCTCTGAAAGTTCTGGAACTCGTCCGTCTCTATCCTGAGGTCTACGGGTGCGTGGGTGTACACCCTCAGGAAGTCCAGGGGGAGGATGTAGACCTTTCTTTCCTTGCGAATTTTCTTGGAGAAAGGAAAATTCTCGCCCTTGGAGAGATTGGCCTTGACTACTTTTGGGATACGACATACACTGCCCAGCAAAAAGAGGTCTTTGTTGCCCAGGTAGAGTTGGCTGAACGCTACAGTCTCCCGGTTGTTGTCCACTCTCGCAGAGCGGAACGTGATGTTTTCGCTATCCTCGCCGAGAAGGCAAAAAATGTGCCCGTCATCTGGCACTGCTTTTCGGGTGATCTTGCCTTCCTCCACGACGTCCTCTCCCGGGGATGGTACATCTCCTTAGGTGGTGTAGTGACCTATCCTAAGGCCACGAAGCTTCAAGAAGTGGCCCGGGCTGTTCCTCTTGAGCACCTCTTCTTAGAGACCGATGCGCCCTATCTTGCGCCGCAGGCAAAGCGGGGCAAGCGGAATGAGCCGGCATTCCTCGTAGAGACGGCGCATTTCCTCGCTCGCCTTCGGGGAGAGAGTGTCCTTACAATCTGCGAGAAGCTCTTTGAGAATTTCCACAAAGTTTTCCTCAGAACGTAGCCCCCATACCCTTTTTGGCAAGCGTATTTATCCTCCCTCTTTGGGAGGTGAAACAGTGATTCGGGGTATCTACACCGCCTTATCAGGGCTCAATCTCCATGAAATCAAGCAGAGCATCCTTGCCAATAACATCGCGAACATCGACACCCCCGGGTTTAAAAAGGACGTTTTTGCCGTAGAGGGGCAGGATGAGGTAGCACTTTTCCGTTTCGTTTCCGGACAGACTCCAGCTTTTGTTGGTGAACTCCCCCTTTCTGTGCAACCACAGTGGAACTTCACTACGGATTTCTCTCAGGGGAGGCTCGAAGCCACCGGGAACCCCTTTGACCTGGCCATCAATGGTGAGGGGTTTTTCGTTGTGGCAACTCCAGATGGTCCAGCGTATACCCGGGCAGGAAACTGCACCCGAAGTGCTGATGGGAGGCTTGTGACCCTTGAAGGGTACCCCATACAGGGAGAAGCGGGGGATATTGTGCTTCCAGAAGGTGGCGAGTTTGTGGTCGATGAGGAAGGAAATATCAGGGCTGGGGGAGAAGTCGTTGGGAGGCTCCGTATTGTACGCTTTACGAATCCCCAGCTCTTAGAGAAGCTCGGGGGGAACCTCTTCCGGGCACCAGAAGGTGTCACCCCTGAAGAAGCCACGGGGTACACCATCCACCAGGGATTCCTTGAAAAGGCCAATATGGATATCGTGGAGGCTATGGTACGGATGATTGAGGCCCTTCGGGAGTATGAACTCGCCCAGCGGGCGGTGGTGGCACAGGATGAGACCCTTGGAAAAGCGGTGAATGAGATACCGCGTCTTGGGTAGCGGAAGGAGGAGAGGAACGTGATTCGGGCGCTATGGACGGCGGCGACAGGCATGCAGGCCAAGCAGCTTGACCTTGATGTCATTGCCAACAACCTCGCCAATGTGAACACCACGGGTTTCAAGAAAAGCCGTGTTGACTTTCAGGACCTCATGTACCAGGTCATTCGCTTTAAAGGAACACCCACATCCCCGGAAACCCAGGTTCCTTCAGGCATTGAGGTCGGCCTTGGGGTTCGTCCAGCGGCAATTCAGAAAATCTTTTCCCAGGGGGATATCTACGAAACCGGGAATCCCCTGGACCTCGTCATTGAAGGGGATGGATTTTTCCAGATTCTCCTCCCCGATGGAACGGTTGCCTATACCCGGGATGGGGCTTTCAAACTCGATGCTCAGGGGAGGATGGTGACAAGTGACGGCTTCCCTCTTGAGCCGCCCATCACCATTCCCCAGGGCGCCGAATCCATCACCATTGCCCAGGATGGAACGGTTACCGTGAAGATGCCTGGCGAGACTGAGCCTCAAGAGGTTGGCGTTATAGAACTTGCCCGTTTCATTAACCCCGCGGGTCTTTTGAGCATCGGTCGGAACCTCTATGTGGCCACGGCAGCTTCAGGGGAACCTCAGGTGGGTACTCCAGGGCTTGAGGGTTTTGGGACGCTGGCCCAGGGGTTCCTTGAGACTTCAAATGTGCAGATTGTCGAGGAAATGGTCCGGATGATTTCGGCGCAGCGGGCCTATGAAATCAACGCCAAGGCAATCACTACAGCGGATGAGATGATGAGTATCACCAATAACATGAAGAGGTGAAGGTGGTGTGCCGCTTCTTTCTCGTTTCTGTGGTTGGGGTGCTCCTCCTTGTGGGGGGTTTTGCCTTTGCCCTGACCCTTGAGGTGCGCCTGAAGGAGGAAGTGAGCGTTTCTGGGGAAGTGCTCACCCTTGGGGACGTGGCGGAAATTTCCTACCCCGATCCCCAGTGGGAACATGCTTTACGGAAACTCAACCTTGGTGTCCTTCCTCCCCCGGGGGGTGAACGGACCATTACGCCTCAGGAAATCTACACCCGGGTTGTGGAGCGGAGAATCCCTGGCCTTGATTACATCTACTTCTCCGGAGCCTCTCGTGTCCATGTGCGGGTGGAGGGAGTATTCCTCGAAAAGGAAGCCGTTGCAGAGAAAATTCGAGCCGCTTTGCAGGAACGTTTCCCCCAGGTAGAGCGCATTGACGTTGCCCTCCTTGGGGAAGGGCGCATTCCTTTCCCTGCGTCGACGTTCTCGGTAGTGCTTCCTGGGACGGTGAAGCCCTGGGGGACGCAGGTGGCAACACTTGTTGATGCTACAGGGGTTCGCAAGGAGGTACGTTTCAGGGTTTCGGCGTACCGGCCCGTGGTGCGGGCAACGCGAAGCCTTGCTCCGGGAGAAACGCTTCAGGAGGGGGACGTCACCGTTCAGGTTGAACCCCTGTCTCCGGAGAATGAAAAGGCGCTGGAGCGGCTCGATGCGGTACTTGGGAAATCCCTTCGCCGGGCAGTCCGTGGAGGGGAGGTTATTACCCCCTTGTCCCTTGCCAGGGATGTGCTCATAAAACGTGGGGACCTTGTGACGCTTGTTGCCGAGTACAAGGGTATTGTGGTCACAACGACTGGAAAGGCCCGGGGAGAGGGGACTCTGGGGGACCGGATTGTCGTTGAAAACCTCTCTTCCCGGAAACGCATGGAGGGGATTATCGTCGATGAGCGGACGGTGCGGGTGATGGTCCAATGAGGTGGGTGCAGGTACTCGTCGTTCTGGGCCTTCTGGCTTTGGGGAGTGTGGCTTTTGGGGAGTCCCTCTGGAGGGACGATGCGTGGTTTTCTGAGCCCTATGTGGTTCGAAAGGCAAGCAGCGTCGGGGACATGGTCGTCGTTGTTCTTGAGGAGAATGCCAGGGGAACGGCATCGGCATCGTCTCAGGGAAGTA
>JBDIWL010000090.1:0-5610 GCA_039638315.1 Candidatus Caldatribacterium thermophilum
ACTGTGGACCCAAGGGAGAACTTGACGAGGTGTACAATCCCAATGGTTCAGTTGAAAACATTGCTGGCATTGCTTCCCCTGACTTTCGGGTTATGGGCATGATGCCTCATCCCGAAAGAGCCTGCGAAGAACTTCTTGGATCCGTTGACGGTCGAAAAATCTTTCTTTCCATCGTTGCATGGCTGGAGGAGAGAAAGTATGCAAGTTGTGGATCCTGAAAGAGTAGCGCGAGAGCTTGGGCTGCGCAAGGAAGAATACGAGAGGATTCTCTCTATCCTTGGACGAACACCTACGTCTACAGAAATTGCCATGTTCTCGGTGGAATGGTCGGAGCACTGCGGGTACCCCCACTCAAGGAAGTGGCTCGAACTTCTTCCTCGAGAAGGACACTTTGAGGTTCTCGTAGGGGAAGACGCAGGAGGCATTGTCTACGATGATGTAGCGATTATCTTCAAAATGGAGAGTCATAATCACCCCTCGCAAATTGAGCCGAGACAGGGTGCCGCAACGGGTATCGGGGGAATTATTCGGGACATCTTAGGAAGCGGTGCTCGCCCCATCGCATGCCTTGACTCCCTGCACTTTGGGTCTCTTGAGGATCCCCGCTCTCGTTATGTGGCTAAGGGAGTGGTTGAAGGCATTGCTTGGTATGGGAACTGTGTGGGGGTCCCAACAGTTGCAGGAGAGACGTGGTTTTATCCCGCATTTCGAGGAAACTGTCTTGTTAACGTGATGTGCATCGGCATCGCTCCCCGGGGAAAGCTTGTCAGAGCAGTAGCCAAAGGCGTAGGGAATGCCATCATGTATGTGGGCAACAAAACTGGGCGAGATGGAATTGGTGGATGCAGCATCCTCGCTTCTCAAGAATTCGGCGAGAATGAAGAGAAGCGTCCAAGCGTTCAAATCGGTGACCCCTTTGCTGAGAAGTGCCTCATTGAGGCAACCCTTGAAGCACTGGCTACGGGACACGTAGTAGGTGTCAAAGACATGGGAGCAGCGGGGCTTACCTGTTCTTCGAGCGAGATGGCTGCCGCAGGGGAAAGCGGTGTCGATATCGACCTCGATTATGTTCCGGTTCGGGAAAAAGGGATGGAAGCCTGGGAAATTATGATGTCTGAATCTCAAGAGCGGATGCTCCTCTGTGTTCTCAAGGGCTACGAGGAGGAAATTCGGAGCATTTTCAAGAAGTGGGGTTTAGAGGCCGAGGTTATTGGAAGGGTTACAGACACAGGAAAGGTAACCGTTCGGTACCGTGGGGAAATTGTTGCTGATATTCCCGCAAAAGAACTTGTGCGACCTCCAGTGTACGTCCCTCCGAGGGAGCGACCAGCATATCTTGACGCTGTTAACAATCTCTCGCTTCGCGACGTGTCCCTTCCAGATAACCTCGAGAGAGTCTTTGAGCAACTCCTCAGTTCTCCGAATCTTGCTTCAAAGCGATGGATTTTTGAGCAATACGATCACATGGTGCAGACGAACACCGTTATCCTTCCTGGAAAAGGAACGGTTGTTCTCCGGGTCAAAGGGAAACCCTGGGGCATCGCAGTGACCACAGATTGCAATCCCTTCTACTGTTTCCTCGATCCCTATCGGGGGGCGCAGATTGCGGTTGCTGAAGCCGCAAGAAATCTCGCTTCCTGTGGTGCGCGTCCTGCAGGAGTTACCGATTGCCTCAACTTTGGTAATCCTGAAAAACCAGACCGGTATTGGCAATTCGTCGAGGCGGTTCGAGGCTTGAGTGATGCTTGTCGCTTCTTCAGGATACCCGTAGTCAGTGGAAATGTCTCTTTTTACAATGAAAGCCCTCTTGGGGGAGTATATCCGACCCCTACTGTGGGTATGATAGGGATTGTGGAAGAGGTTGATAAAGCTGTACGAGGGCACTTTGTGAAGGAAGGAAGCGTTATTGCCCTTCTTGGAGAGACAAGAGAGGAGCTTGGGGGCAGTGAGTACCTTCGGGTCGTTCATGGTATCGAGGCTGGACCACCACCTTCTCTCGACCTGGCCTTTGAGAAACGCCTTCAGGAGTTCCTTATAGGGTGCATTCGGGATGGGCTTTTCCTTTCGGCCTGTGATGTCAGTGAGGGAGGAATTGCCATAGCCATTGCCGAAGCAGCACTTTCTGGAGATGAACTCTTTGGAGTCGATGTTGATTTTGCCCCCTGCGGGGACCTTCGAGAAGATGTTCTCCTTTTCGGGGAGAGTTGTGGCCGCGTGCTGGTGAGTTTAGAAGAGGAAAAGCTCGGGTTGCTTACGGAACGAGCAAGGCAGTGGGGAATTCCCTGTGTGGTTCTTGGGAAAGTCGGGGGAGAGTATTTGGTCTTTCGAAAGGGAAAGCGTATTCTCGCGCGATACCCTGTGTTGCAAGCTCTTGAAATCTGGGAAGGAGCAATACCACGGCATGTATGACAAGTGTGGAGTCTTTGGAGTTTATGGTCTTGAAAACGCTGCGGAAATCGCCTATCTTGGGCTTTTCCTGCTGCAGCACCGGGGACAGGAAAGTGCAGGGATTGTAGTTTCGGACGGACGAAGGTTTCGAGAGCATCGGGGTACCGGTCTTGTTACTGAGGTCTTTAGCGCTGCAGACTTACGGGAGCTTACCGGCCACATTGCTCTGGGACACGTACGCTATTCGACCACTGGAGTACCTTCGCCAAGGAATGTTCAGCCTTTTCTTGGGGAGTGTCGCTTTGGGACTCTGGCCATAGCTCACAACGGGAACCTCACCAACACTTTAACCCTCTGGCAGAAGCTCGGGAAAAAAGGCGCCGTTTTCCAGTCGACTACCGACACAGAGCTCATCTTGCACCTTGTGGCCCAGAGCACCTTCGACAGTCTTGAGGATGCTTTAAAGGAAGCGCTCTGGCAGATGCGGGGGGCCTTTTCAATTGGCATGATGTCTGCGAGGGCGCTTTTTGCTGCTCGAGATCCCTGGGGATTCCGACCACTGTGCCTTGGAAAGCTCCACGGAGGATACCTTGTAAGCTCTGAAAGTTGTGTTTTCGACGTCCTTGGAGCAGAATTCCTCCGGGAAATCGAACCCGGGGAAATGCTGGTCATCGATGAGAATGGTCCCCGGTCCTTTTTCTATGCGTATTCCTCACGAAAAGCATTCTGCGTTTTCGAAATCATCTATTTTGCTCGTCCCGATAGTACCGTCTTCGGAAACTTGGTTTACGAAGCACGAAAGAGAATGGGTGCTCTTCTTGCTCAGAATGAAGATTCCTCAGCTGATATGGTGATTCCTGTACCGGATTCGGGTATTTTCGCGGCCTTAGGTTTTTCGGAAGCTTCCGGCATACCCCTTGAATTTGCCTTTGTCCGGAGTCCTTATGTGGGCAGAACCTTTATTCAGCCTTCCCAGAATCTTCGGGACCTTGGGGTACGGTTGAAGCTCAACCCCTTGCGAAACCTCATCAGGGGAAAACGAATCATTGTCATTGAGGATTCTATCGTCCGGGGGAGCACTTCCTCCCAGCGTATCGCAACCCTGAAAGCAGCAGGAGCGAAGGAGGTTCACATGCGAGTGAGTTCTCCACCCCATCGTTTTCCCTGTTTCTATGGCATTGACTTCCCAACGCGGGAGGAACTCCTGGCTGCCCGTATGGGTCTTGAGGATATCAAAGCTTTTCTTGGTCTTGACAGTCTCCGATACCTTACCCTTGAGGGACTGAAGCGGAGCCTTGTTCCACCAGATAGCCAGTACTGCTTTGCCTGTTTCACCGGGGAATACCCGGTTCCTCCTGAAGAAGGCGCTGGGAAACTCGTCCTTGAGGAACATGTGGTTTCTTGGCGTTGATCTCTCCTGGGGATTGAAAAGACCTTCCTGGGTATGTGTTCTTGAGCACTCCAAAGACACGGTCTCCTGGAGGGAATTCTTCTCCTTCATTCACCTTGGTGAGTGGGAGGAACACCTTTTACTCTTTACTCCGTGCGTCGTTGCCTTTGATGCCCCGCTTCAAGTTTCCGTTGAGAGAGGACTCCGGAAGGCAGAGAGAGACCTTCTCCCTTGGCTTCGAAAAAAGCATCTGGGTATTCTTCCTGTAAACCTTGAGATTGTCCGCAGACGCTACCCAGCTCTTTTTGCCTTCTGGGAGAGCGTTGCAAAATACTTCTCCTTCGATTTTGAATTCTCTCAAGGAGTACGGCATGCTCTCGAAGTTTTTCCACCTCTTTCGGTTCTCGGGTTCTTCGGAAGCAAAGGACTCAAGCTCTACAGAGAGAAGCGATTTCGGGAA
Source organism: Candidatus Caldatribacterium thermophilum (assembly GCA_039638315.1). Lineage (GTDB taxonomy): Bacteria > Atribacterota > Atribacteria > Atribacterales > Caldatribacteriaceae > Caldatribacterium > Caldatribacterium thermophilum. The sequence goes on from JBDIWL010000090.1 coordinate 4,239, forward strand.
ATTGGCGAACTTTTCAAGGGAGAAATCGCTCCCTTCCGCATTGGAAACCTTGAAGACTGTATTGCTGCGTACCTTTCTCCGCCTTCCGGAAGAAAAGATCGCTTTGACGCTTTTCTCTGCGCCTGCACGGCATTCTTTGCTGCCCGCTACGGAGAGAGTGCCCTGCGGAAATTCGGGGATCGCACAGGCCTTATCGTTGCTCCCCTGTGGAGTGGAGAGCTTTGACAAGTCTTGCAAGGTCCCGAGCATAGGCTTTGCATTCTTCCTCTGCCCGCGTGTCAAAATCCTCAATGGCTACTGGTCCATAGTGGCTTCCCTCAGACATCCCTTTAACGATCATTCCGTGAATGAGAAGAGCTTCGAGAATAGAGAGAACCGTGGTTTCGTTTCCTCCTGCAGGGTTTGCCGAAGAGGCAAAGGCTCCCCCAATTTTTCCTTCAAGGTCTCCGTGAAAACGGACACTCTCATCGAGGAATTTTTTCACCTCGGAGGCCATGGTTCCATAGTAGGTAGGAGAACCAACAATGATAAGGTCGTAAGAAGGGAGTGCATCCAAGGGAAAACGTTCAACATTGTAGAGGTCCGCAGGAACGCCCTCCTCTTGCAGAGTATTCGCGATGGTTCGCGCCATTTTTTCAGTGACTCCTGTTCGGGTATAGTAGAGTACCACTGCCTTCATACTCTCGCCTCCTTCAGTTTCTTTTCTTTGATGATACCATTTCTTGTCAAAGTCTGCCCCTTCTGGTAATATACTCTCCGAATTTTGCTTTGGGGGTTGTGCCATGATTAGCGACGTCATAGAGCGTATCCGCAAGGTTGAAGGAGAGAAGGAGCGGGAAATCCGGGAGGCGGAAAAGGAAGCAGCGCGGATTCTTTCCCAGGTGGAAACGGAGATATCTCATCTCCGTGAGGTGATGTTCAGGGAGGCAGAGGAAAAGGCTGCAGAGATTTCCCAGGCAATTCTTGCTCGGGGAAGAGCGGAAGGGGAAGCAATTCGGGAAGAGTACACAAGGAGGGCCCAGCGTCTCCGAGAGGTTCTTGCGAATCGCATTACTACAGTTGCCCGGGAACTCGTGAGGAGGGTACAAAGCACCTATGCCGATAAGTAAAATGCAACGGGTGAGCATTATTGCACACCACAGCAAGGAGTCGGAAATTGTTGCTCTTCTCCAGGACCTTGGGGTACTCGAAATTCGCGTTGCGGATGACGTTGCTACCCTTGGAGAGAGACCAGCTGTTTCCACAGAGGAACTCGAACGCGTTTTAGGAGAAATTCGGTACTGTCTCGATTTCCTGAATCGATACCGTCCGGAAAAGCCGTCTTTTCTTGAGTCTTTTCTCCCAACCCCCATTGAGGTTTCAAAAGAGGAAT
>JBDIWL010000091.1:0-5607 GCA_039638315.1 Candidatus Caldatribacterium thermophilum
GAAAAGAGATGAGTATTTAGCATGTTGGAGGTTATAAAACGATTTTATTACCTGCTCGGAAAAAACTTTCTTGACTTTTAGCGGATTGCTGTGTTAAAATTGCTTTTGAACTAAAACGTTTTAAAAGATTCGCCTATGCCTGTCACCATTAAAGATGTGGCCCGTCTTGCTGGGGTTTCCCCGGCGACGGTGTCCCTTGTCCTGAGCAATAAAGGGCAGGTTTCTGAAGAGACGAGGCGTCGGGTCCTTGAGGCGGCACAGAAACTTGGGTATCGCCCGAATGTCCTTGCCCGGAACCTCGTCAAGGGAAAAACGAATACAGTGCTCCTTTGTGCCTTCATTCGGGATGACCGCAAGCTCTCCACCTTCTACGGAGAACTCATCAATAGCCTCCTCACCGCCATATCCACCTCCGGATACTACCTCCAGATGGTTGTTAAGGGGGAGTTCTTCAATGGCCATCCCCTGGACAAGCGGGAAGCCCTCCTGGACATAGCCCGTAATCGGCTTTTCGAGGGACTTATTCTCCTCTCCCACTGGCCGGTGCAGTACGCAGAGGTGAGCGACCTTGTGCGGGAGGAGTTTCCCTTTGTGGTGGTGAACCAGCGGGTAGAGGGTGAAGGGGTCAGTTACGTCGATATCGACCACTACGGTGGGGCAAAAATGGCGATGGAGTACCTCATTGCGCAGGGTCACACCCGCATTGCTCACTTTCGAGGACCTCAGGGACACCGCCATGCCGAAGAACGTTACCGGGCATATCTTGATACCCTTGTGGAGCATGGCATCCCCATTCGGAAGGAGTACATCTTGGAGGGTGACTTCCGCCGCCTGAGTGGCCGGAGGGCTATGGAGGAGCTCCTTGCGGTGCGTCCTCTCCCGACGGCGGTTTTCTGTGCCAACGATAAGATGGCCATTGGGGCGCTCCAGGTAGCGAAGGAACGGGGCATTCGAGTCCACGAGGACCTTACCATCTTTGGCTTTGACGGTATTGAGGCGGTTAAGTATACGGACCCACCGATTCCAACGGTGGAGCAGCCCCTTGGGGAACTGGGAAAGGTGGCGGCAGAAATTCTCGTGGGGCAGATTCAAGGAGGTGAGAGGAAAAAGGTCGTTCTCTGCTGCAACCTTCTTGTGTGGGATGGGTCTTCGGTGGGTGTGATGCGAGGTAGAGACAATGGAAAAGGAGGGTGACTGAAGTGAGACGGGTTCTTCTTGTCGTTGGGCTCCTTATGTTTTTTGCCGGTGTCGCCTTTGCCCAGCTTCCTGGGAATGTCCCCCGCAATGAGACGCTCATTGTGGACCAGCTCACTGGCCGCGTTGGAACGCCAAGCAACTTCAACCTCTGGGCCGGGTGGCGGTGGCAGGACCGTGGACTGCAACAGCTTGTGTGTGAGCCCCTCTGGACTGTAGATTACGCAACGGGCGAAATCATCTGCGGTGCGGCTTCGGAGCTCCCTCAGTACAATGAAGACTTTACCAAGATGACCGTGAAGCTCCGCCAGGGTGTGTACTGGAGCGATGGCGTGCCCTTCACGGCAGACGATGTGGTGTATACCATTGACCTTCACGTAAAGACTCCTGGCCTTCTCTACCACGGTCCCATGGCTGAGTTCGTGGATAAGGTGTACAAGACCGATGACTACACTGTGGTTGTGGAACTGAAAAAGCCAAATTCCCGGTTCCACACCCATTTCCTCGATCGGTGGGGTTGCCTGCGCATTATGCCCAAGCATATTTTCGAAAAAGTTGAGGACCCCGTTACTTTTGAGTTCAATCCACCCATCGGGTGCGGACCGTACAAGCTCCTCGACTATGATCCGGCAGGTTTCTGGACCCTGTGGGAGCGGCGAGAGGACTGGCAGAGGACACCAACTGGCATGCTCTATGGAGAGCCGAAGCCAAAGTACGTACTCTTCCAGGCTTTTGAGACAGAGGAAGCCAAGATTCTCGCTATGCTGCGCCACGAACTCGATATGGCCCAGTTTGCCCCAGAGGGCCTTCGGGTTGTCCTTGAACGGGGTGAAACCACTCGGGCCTGGCGGAAAGAGTGGCCGTGGGTGGTGAACATTGACCCCTGCATTACCGGGATTGTCTTCAACAACATGGTGGAGCCGTACAACAATAAGGACGTCCGCTGGGCACTGACACTGGCTATTGACATGGTCGACTACATGGCTACAGCCTTTGACCTTATGGCGCCTCCAAGCCCCATTCACCTGCCACCTGTTCCTGCTTACATTGAAGCCTTCTTCAATCCGATGGAGGAGTGGCTCAAGAATTTCGAGCTTGACCTTGGGAATGGCGAAAAGTTCAAACCCTTTGACCCGGAGATTCCCCAGCGCATCGCTATAGCAGCAAAGGAACGTGGCTATCCTGTTCCGGAAGACCCCAAGGTGCTTCGGGAGCTCTTTGGTATCGGCTGGTGGAAGTATGCCCCTGATGTTGCTGAGAAACTCCTCAAGAAGCACGGTTTCACAAAAGGTGCTGACGGGAAATGGTACCTGCCAAATGGCAATCTGTGGAAGATTTCCATCGTGACCGACACAAACCCCGCACACCACCACTACCGGAACGCCATGGCAGCAGCAGAGCAGTGGCGGCGTTTCGGCATTGACGCTACAGTGAACGCCACCGAAGCCTTCAATAGCCTCCACCTTATGGGAGAGTTCGAAGTCGGGACGATGTGGCCAGCAGCCGAACCCTGGGGAGCAGGTGTGGACCTTTCGAGAACCCTTGAACCCTGGCGTTCGAGCCTTGTTGCCCCAATAGGACAGGCAGTTACCCTTGGTCCTGGTGGTGCAGCTCGCTGGTCCGACCCACGACTTGACGAAGTTATTGCCAAACTCGAAGCAACGGACCCCTTTGCCGATGTGGAAACGACACGTCTTCTTGGTATTGAGGCTCTGAAGATTGTCGTTGCAGAGATGCCCACGATTCCAACCTATGGGTACTGCGGTGCGGTGGCCTGGGATGAGTACTACTGGGAGAACTACCCTGGCGCCGAGAATCCCTACACCCAGCCGTACCAGCACTGGCCGAACTTTAAGTACATGCTGCCCTTCTTGAAACCGAAGAAGTGAATGTGTGCGGCCCCCGGAAGGGGGCCGCATGGAGGGTGTACAATGCGCTTTGTTCGGGATTACCTTGTTCCAAGGCTTATCCAGTATGTGCTTGTTGTCTTCTGTGGAGTTACGGCGGTCTTCTTCATCCCCCGCTTTGCCGGTCAGGACCCGGTTCTTGAGATGATTGGGCAAATTCAGGCTCAGGGTGCTTCCCTTGACCCTCAGGCGGTGCGGAGCCTCATGGAGACCCTGCGGGAACTCTATGGTCTTAAAGGGAGCCTCCTTGAGCAGTACTTGACTATGTGGCGACGGGTTTTCACTCTCGACTTTGGTCCCTCCTTTTTCCAGTTCCCGACCCCTGTGGCGCAGCTGCTCCGCATTTACCTTCCCTGGACGGTTGGACTCTTTGTGACCTCGACGCTCCTTTCCTGGATTCTTGGGAACATCATAGGGGGAATTGCGGGGTACTTCTCTGGAAAAGCCTGGTCGAAGGTTCTTGATGCGGTCATTATGGTGATTCGCCCCATTCCGCACTACATTTTTGGGGTGGTCCTCCTCATTCTCTTTGCGTACCTCTGGCCCCTTTTCCCGGCAGGGGGTCTTGCCCTGGGGAGAAGGGTGGTCATCAACTGGAACCTTATTGTTGCCATCTTGCGTGGTTCCTTTCTTCCGGCTCTGAGTCTGGTTATTCTTGGGGGTGTTGTCTGGTTCCAGCAGATGAAGCTCCTTGTGCAGAACGTGAAACGGGAGGACTTTGTGGAGTACGCCCGGGTAGGAGGGGTGAAGGAGCGGCGTATCGTTTTCCGGTACGTTCTCAAAAACGCCATGCTCCCCCAGATTACTCAGCTCACCCTCGCCCTGGGACAGGTGTTTAGCGGTGTCCTCATCGTGGAGATGGTCTTTTCCTATCCAGGGATAGGACTTTTACTCTATCGGGGTGTCACGCGGGGTGACTATAACCTCGTCATGGGGATTACGGTACTCTCCATCTTTACCATTGCCACTTCGGTACTCCTCCTTGACCTTCTCTATCCCCTCCTTGACCCCCGCATCCGGCACAGGTAGGTGGAGACATGGAAGCCTTTCGGGAACTCTTCCAGGATTACCGTTTTGCTGTGGGGTTTGTCATTTTCGCTTTCCTTGCTTTTTTGGCGGTCCTCTCCTTCTTTTCCCCATATGACCCTATCCGGCAGCTCCAGGTCCCCAGGGATAGGCCTCCTTCCTGGTCCCACATCCTTGGGACGAACTCTAAGGGGCAAGATGTGTTCTGGGAGGCGACCTTTGCCATTCGGAACTCCCTCATTGTTGCCCTGATTGCTGGGATTCTATCGCGAATTGTCGCTGTTCTTGTGGGCTTTCTCTCTGGGTACCGGGGAGGAACCCTTGACCGCATCCTCATGGGGCTTGCTGATGGACTTCTCGTCATTCCCCTTTTTCTCATTCTCGTTATGGTGGCTATGCTCCTTCGGGGGAGTCTGACCCTTGTGAATACAGGACTCCTCCTTGCTTTCTTTGGCTGGGCCTGGGATGCCCGGACAATTCGCTCGCAAATTCTGAGCCTTCGAGAGCGAGAATTCACAAAAACCTCGGTACTTTCTGGAAATGGTACCATGGCTCTGGTGACCAGGGAGTACCTTCCTTTTACGACGCCTCTTATCTTTTCCACGCTCATCAACAACATTGCCTGGGCCATAGGTATGGAGATTGTCCTTGCTATCCTTGGTCTTGTGCGTCTTGAGATTCCCACCCTTGGCACAACCCTGCAGTGGGCCATCACGTATCAGGCGATGCTCCTTGGGCACTGGTGGTGGATTATGACCCCTGTCACGTTGACCATCCTCCTCCTTGTTGCCCTGTACTGGCTTTCGGTGAGCGTGAGTGAGTACCTTGACCCGAGGACACGAATCCAGAGAATTGGAGCGCAGTGATATGCATATCATTGAGGTCGATCGCCTTCAGGCGTTTTACGTTCTTGAGACCGCAAAGGGCAAGAAGGTTATCAGGGCGGTGAATGGAGTAAGTCTTGGTGTCCCTGAGAACGCTGTGTATGGCATTGCTGGAGAGAGCGGCTGCGGGAAGACCACGCTCCTTAAGGCACTCCTTGGGAACATCGAGCCTCCCCTTCGCCACTTTGGGGGACAGGTGTTCTATCGGGTGGGTGGGAAGTACCTTGATGTTCTGGCACTTCCTCCGCAGGAGAAACAGAGGCTTCGCTGGACCTTTATTTCCTACATTCCTCAGGGCTCCATGAGCGTTTTTAACCCGGTGACCAGGATACGGGCTACATTCATGGATTTTCTCGAAAGCCACGCTCCTGGAAAAATTCGCCAGGAACTCTTTAAGGAGGCAGAAAACCACCTCGAGAGTCTTGGGCTTTCTCCGAGAATTCTTGATGCCTATCCGCATCAGCTCTCCGGAGGCATGCGCCAGCGCGTGGCTATTGCCCTGGCAACGCTTCTAAAGCCCCGGGTCATCCTTGCTGATGAACCCACAACGGCTCTCGATGTCGTTGCCCAGCAAGCTGTGCTCCAGCTTCTTGCGG
>JBDIWL010000092.1:0-5579 GCA_039638315.1 Candidatus Caldatribacterium thermophilum
TAAGCACATGGAGATGCCCTATATTAAGCACTGGGCTGAAGTAGCTAAGGAAGTGTGTGAGAGCTGGGAGCTCTACATTTGGGAAAAGGTCAACCTGCCGACCAATCCCATCTTCCGGGGTGGAGAACTCACCGATCCAAAAGAACAGTACACTCTTCTTGCTCTCGTGGATGTGAAGGAAGGGTGTGAAGACCGGGCCTGGAAAGAGATGCTCGCCCTTGTCCCCTACACCCACACAGAACCTGGATGCATCCAGTACGATATGCACGTGAACCTCGACATGGATACCATGGCCAGGAACTACCGCAAGATTATGTTCTACGAGAACTGGTACAACTTCAAAGTCTGGAAAGTGGACCACATGGGTGCAGAGTACCTCGTACGCTGGTTCAACTTCGCTCCCCAGGTCACTGAAAAGATTGAGCTCACTGGGTGGAAGATGCTCGACTACGAACTCACGTACACCGGCAAGGAGAAGTAGGGCTCAAACAGCTGCTGGAAAGATATCTTTCCAGCAGCTGTTTTTTTCTTGGTCCTCTGGTATAGACGTATTTACCAAAGAATGTTATGCTACAGATGATGTTTTGTCAAAGGAGGGATGTTTTCGATGATACGCCTTGGCCTTCTCACCTTTTCCGATAGCCGCTCCACTGCTTACCAGGCAATGCTTCCCGTGAATCTTGAGTTCCAGAAACGACTCGAAGAAGCTCTCAAAAGCACGAATGAAGTTGAAGTCCTCACCGGGCAAAACATTATCCAGACCCCGAAGCAAGCTGAAGCGGAAGTCGCAAGGCTTGAAGCAATGGGTGTTGATGGTTTTCTCTTTCATTTTGCGGGGTGGAGTTTTCCTCACCTTGCCACGGTAGCGGCACGGCGCTCCCAGGTCCCGGTACTTCTTTTTGCCAGTTTCAATCCCGGCTATCCAAGTCTTATCGGGATGATTGCAAGCGGCGCTTCCCTTGACCAGATTGGTGTAAAGCATGGCCGTGTATGGGGCGATCCTGCTGATCCCGCGTGCATGGCGCGTATACTCCAGTTTGGTCGGGCAGCAAAGGCGGTACATCGCCTCCGGGGACAGATTTGCGGCCTTTTAGGTGGACGGAGCATGGGCATGTACGTTGGGACGGCTGATCCTGCACAGTGGCAATCGCTCTTTGGAGTGGACCTTGAGCACATTGACCAGCTTGAGATTGTTCGCCGGGCAGAAGGAGTGCCTGAAGAAAAGGTGCAGGAAGCGCTTCGCTGGCTTCAGGGTAGAGTGGGGAATATCCACTGGGACGGTAAAACTCTTACCGAGGAAAAGCTCAAACTCCAGATTCGCGCCTACTACGCTACAAAGGAGATTATCAGGGAAAAAGAACTTGACTTTGTGGCGGTCAAGTGCCAGCCGGAACTCAGCGATACCTTCGTGACCCAGTGCCTTTCTCAGGCTTTCCTCAACGATCCTTACGATATGGATGGACCGAAAGAGCCCTTTGTCTGTGCCTGTGAAGCAGATCTTGACGGCGCCCTTACGATGCAAATTCTCAAACTCATGACGGACCAACCAGTGCTCTTCTACGACCTCCGGCACTACGATGCACAAGATGAGGTTTACGTTTTCAGTAACTGTGGTTCTATGGCCACCTTTTACGCAGGGAGGTCGTCAATTCCTGAGGAGAACCTGAAGCGAGTTTCTCTCTACCCCCAGATTGCCTTTTACTACCCTGGAGGTGGGGCAGCAGTCCAGTACATGGCAGCTCCTGGAAAGGCCACTTTTGCCCGACTTGCGAGGAAAAACGGGAAGTACTGGATGGCCATTTTCTCTGGGGAGTTCGTCGAGCAACCTCAGGAGAAACTCAAAAAAGCCACTCTGGAATGGCCCCAGGCTTTCGTGCGTTTGAAAGTTTCCCCACAAACACTTATTGAGACCCTTGGTTCAAATCACCTCCATACTGTTGCTGGAGACTACGTCGATTGCCTTGCCGAGTTTTGCGCTATGGTGGGAATAGAAGCAAAAGTTCTCACGAAGTGATAGAGCAGTACGTTGCAGGAATACCGCATTTTTCGAATCGAGAAGGGACCGGCGTGGCTCTTGACGTTCGATATGTTTGGTGTTATTATTTTCTCGAGGTTTGTTAAAAAGCTATCATATTTTGGTGTTAGTTTTCCACAGGAAGGGAGGCGATTGTGAGAGAAGAAGCGGATTGAGGTTTTTTAGGAATTTTTCATACTTCTGAGGAATTCTGAAAGGAGGAAAAGGAGGCAATGCGTAGGTGGCGGTTGGGTGTTGGTGTGTGGGTAGTGGTGCTTGCGGTGTTACTTTGGGGTGTGGTCTTCGCAGAAGATGTTATTAAGGTTGGTGTTATGTTTAGCTTAACGGGCACGGGTGCACCAACTGGTACTAAACAAAGGGACGGAGCGCTTTTGGCAATTGATGAGGTGAATGCTGCAGGAGGTATCAAGATAGGGGATAAGGTGTACAAAGTTGAAGCAGTCGTTCGGGATGACGAGACAAAACCGGATGTGGCAGTCCGCCGGTACCGGGAGTTCATTGAAGAAGGCATCAGACTCATGGTCCTTGGGACCTTCGCCCACGTGACTACCGCTATTAACGAACAGGCTCTTGATGGGAGTGCCCTCGTTATCGCCTCAAACTCCATAGAGGAAAAGGTATTCCGCAAAGAGAACAAGGCTCCGTACTTTGCTACCAGCCAGGGTGCAGTCGATGCCATTGGCCGTATGACAGCAGAGTACGTTATCAAGACTTTCAATCCCAAATACGTCATTGCCTGTCTCCCGGACTACGCCTATGGTCATGGTGTTGCCGTTGGGCTGAAACAGGTCTATGAGAAACACCCTGATATTAAGCTCGAGTTCATCTGGACTCCAGTTGGAACTCCTGACTTCACCTCGTATATCCTCAAGATTATCGAGTCCAAGCCCGATGTGGTGCAGATGGGGCAGTGGGGAACCGATGCCATTGAGATTCTGAAGCAATCCTACGAACTTGGGTTGAGCAAGCACACAAAGATTTTCTTCAATGCCATTGTGGCGAGCCTTGCTGCTGGTATACCACCTGAGGCTCTTGATGGTGTTACGCTTGGTATGTGGCTGTACCATGACCTGCGGAACCTCAAGGACAAAGACCCTGCAACTTACGAGAACTCGCAGCGGATTCTTAAACTCTGGATGGAGAAGTACAACGACGTCCCAGATGTTATGGCCGCATACGCCTACACGGCGATGAAGGAGCTCCTGCGCGGCATAGAGCTTGCCCAGTCCACAGAGCCGGCAAAGGTCTGGCAGGCACTCCAGGAGAACCCAGAGTTCATGAGTTTTAAAGGACCCGCTTGGTGGCGTCCCGATGGAAGACCATTCTACAAGTACGCGTACTTCATTGGTGTAGGAAAGGGAGCTGATAAGCGTCTCGACAAGTGGGATTTTGCCGACATTATCGACTTCTTCGAGACCGAAGCCCTCTGTCTGCCGCTTGAGGAAATGGGCTACAAGTGATGGAATGGAGTGGCCCTCCCTCTCTGGGAGGGCCACTTGTGTTTGAAGTTTAGAAAAAAGAGGAGGCCTGCAGAGTGGAGTTACTGGTAACAAAGGAGCTCACCAAGCGTTTCGGCGGTCTTGTAGCAGTCAATGAAGTTAATCTTCGAATCGAGGAGAATGAAACCCTGGGAATCATTGGCCCGAATGGTTCGGGGAAAACAACCCTCTTTAACCTGCTCTCTGGATTCTTCGTCCCCACAAAAGGTAAGGTCATCTTCCAGGGAAAGGACGTTACCCGGCTTTCCCCTGAGGAACGGGTCAGGATGGGCATGGTTCGGACTTTTCAGCTTGTGTCGGTGTTTAACTCTCTCAAGGTTTGGGAAAATCTCGTTCCCTGTATTGCTTGGAATAGCGGTATGTACCATTCCCTCTGGAGATTTATGACCACCGCTGCAGAAGAAACCTGGGCTGATTCGATGGAGGCTTTGCGGCTTGTGGGGCTTGAGCATTACGCTGAGTCTGCCACCGCAGAACTTTCTTACGGGGACAGAAGACTCCTTGAAATTGCCCTTGCCCTTGCTCTCAAGCCTCGGCTTCTTCTCCTTGACGAGCCTTTCAGTGGCCTCAGCGATGTGGAGATTGGGAAAGTCCTTTCGCTCTTGCGTACCCTTAAAGGAAAGACCACTATTGGCATTATTGAGCACAAGATTTCCATGATTGTGGACTTTGTGGACCGTCTCTGTGTGATGAACGAAGGGCGCATTATTTGCGAGGGGAAGCCTCAGGAAGTTCTTGCCGATCCCCTGGTGAATGAATGTTACTGGGGGAAGGAAGAAGCCGTTGAGGAAGTTTCAGGTTCCTCAATAGGGTAGGAAGGAGTGGAGGTATGCTGCAGGTTGCAGATATTGATGTCGCCTATGGTCATGCGAAAGTACTGCACGATGTGTCGCTGTACCTTGAAGAAGGAAAAATGCTTTTCATCGTGGGACGTAATGGTGCTGGAAAGACTACCCTTCTTCGGACCATTATAGGGTTGCTCCGCCCTCTGAAGGGATCCATTCGCTTCGATGGAGGTGACATTACCGGTCTTCCACCAGAAGAGCTCTACCATCGTGGCCTTCGCTACGTTGCCCAGGATAAAAAGGTCTTTGGGAGTCTTACGGTTCGGGAAAACATCGAGATTGCGGCATATTCAAGTGGTGAGCCGCTGTCAAAGGCCCTGGACAAAGTTCTTGAGATTTACCCGAAGATGAAGGAGTTCTTGAACTTGAAGGCTGGGCAATTGAGTGGTGGGCAGCGACAAATCCTTCTCATTGGACAGGCTTTAGTTGGTAATCCACGTCTTCTCCTCATCGATGAGCCTACCCAGGGTCTTGCAGCAATTGTGATTAATGAGATTGCCAGAATACTGAAGCGGCTCAAAGGGCAGCTTTCCGCCATTATTGTGGAACAGAACCTGCCTCTTGTAACGAAACTGGCCGATCAGGTTGTTGTACTCAAAGAGGGAAAGGTAGCTGCCACGTTTCAAGAGGCCTCTGCAATTTGCAACACTGACCTCCTTGAGAAGTCCTTGTGAAGAAAGGGGTTCAAAGTGTATGCGGAATGTCTCGAAAGAACGGGAAATTGTGCTTGGGACATCAATGGCCGCAGAAAGGTCTTCTGTCCAGGCGACGAGTAGGCAAAGGGTTCTCGAGCTTGTCCTTATTGCTGCTGTCTTTCTCGTCCTTGTTCCTTTTCTTGGGGCCCATCGGGTGACGGACTTTGCTATTTTTTGCATCTTTGCTCTTTCTTTCGACCTCCTCTATGGGTACATGGGACGACTCTCCTTTGGGCATCTCCTCTACCTTGGGGTGGGTGCGTATACTGCTGGTCTTTCCCTTCGGTATGTGACTACAAACCCTCTCCTTGCCATCGTTCTTGGGATTGTGGCTGCATGCCTTGCCGGGATGGCTATTGGGGCTATAACGGTTCGGGTCGCAGGGGCAGCGTTCGCCCTGTCCAATCTCGCTTTCAACCGGGTTGGATGGTTCCTCGTCATGTCGCCTCTTAAGGAAATCACCGGGGGCGAGAACGGTCTCAGTATCCGGAATTTGAGTTTCTGG
>JBDIWL010000093.1:0-5562 GCA_039638315.1 Candidatus Caldatribacterium thermophilum
ACAACGCCGTCATCACGAACGAAGAGACAAAGGAAAAACTCGGGCTCGGTCATCCCCAACTCTTTCCTGACGTTTCCATTCTCGACCCAGAGAATACCTTTACTGTCCCGAGGGAACACACTGTCTACGGTATCGTAGACATGATGGCCCATGTATTTGAGCAGTACTTCCACAAAACCCCCGAGACCCCTCTCCAGGACCGCCTTGCTGAGGGCATCATGAAGACCATTATCGAGTACACCCCAAGAGTGCTCACCAATCCCACCGACTACGATGCCCGGGCAACCATCATGTGGTGCGGGACACTCGCCCTCAACCACCTCATTGAAGCGGGGGTAGAGGGTGACTGGTCAAGCCATGACATAGAGCACGAGTTGAGCGCCTTTTACGATATTCCCCACGGAGCGGGGTTAGCCATCGTCTTCCCCCAGTGGATGGAGTACGTCCTTGAGGAAATTCCGCAGAAATTCGCCCAGTTTGCCGAGCGAGTCTGGGAAATTCCCCGAAATGGCCGAAGTGATGTCGAACTCGGGAAAATCGGCATTGCCCGGACGCGGGAATGGTTCCGGGAAATCGGTGCCCCTGTGACCTTGCGGGAAGTGGGGATTGGGGAGGAGCTCCTTGAAACCATGGCAGAAAAAGCCACAAAACGTGGTCCCCTCGGCTCGGTGAAAAAACTCGCCAAAGAGGATGTCCTCACAATCCTCAGGATGTGCCTGTAAACCCCCTTTGTACCTGCACCCTTCGGGAATACGAAAGGGGTAATACTTGTTTTTCTATTAAATAAGTAGGAAAGGGGGTGCCACCGATGGTGGTGAAGAAGTTCCTTCTGCTCACTCTTGCGACCTTCGTGCTCTCCGTAGCGCTTGTAGGTACTGCCTTTGCTGCGTGCGCCGTTGCCACAGGAGAGAAAAAACCTGATATTGTTGAGGTGGCCAAAACTGCGACAAACTTCACAACCCTTCTGAAAGCGCTTGAAGCTGCAGGTCTTGTCGACGCCCTGAAGGGCGAAGGGCCATTCACCGTTTTTGCTCCCATTGATGAGGCTTTTGCGAAAATCCCCGAAGAAGAATTGCAAGCCATTCTCGAGGATAAGGAAAAGCTCCAGTCGATTCTCACCTACCACGTCGTCCCCGGCAAGGTTCTTGCCAGAGACGTTAAGGATGGCCTGCAGCTTACAACCCTTCAGGGTAGCCCCATCGTCTTCTATGTGAAAGGTGACACGGTAAGCGTCAACGAAGCAAAAATCATTGCTACAGACATCGAAGCCTCAAACGGGGTCATCCATGTTATTGACACCGTGCTTGTTCCCGCTGCATGCCCTCCCTCACCGTAAAATCCCACCCCAGAGGACCCAGGAAATCCTGGGTCCTCTGGGCACGACCCTGATTGACCCTGCACTCTGAGTCTTTTATACTCTCTGCAAAAAGGGGTGGGATCGATGCGTCGATGGATTTTGGGTACCTTGCTCTTCCTCAGTATCTCCATGTCCTTTTTCCCTGCTACTGCCTGGGCAACGCCAAAACGCATAGCTATCCTGACACCATACCTTGCTTCGGTGACGACAAACGAAATGATTCAGGCCATTGTTGCCTTTGCTCGAGAAAAAGGATGGGAAACCACTGTTATCGACACGAAGGGTGATTTCGGAGCCCTGGCCAACCGTTGGGAAGATGTCATCGCTCAAGGGGTTGATGCCATCGTCATGGGTATGGGCGATCCCAATCAGTTCAAAAAGCAGATTGAGATGGCCAATGCTGCCGGAATACCTGTCTTCGGAGGTGACGCAGGGTACATCGAGGGCATGGTCTGCAACGTGACCTCGAACAACTACGTCCTCTCAGCACAGATCACCTCCTACCTCATCGACAAGCTCCAGGGAAAAGGGAAAATCGCCAAACTCTACCACTCAGCACACCCTGGAGTGCAAAAGCGTGAGGTCATCTTTGACGCCATCGTGAAGAACACCCCTGGTATCGAGGTTGTTGCCGAACACTGGGTGCAGGTTCCAGGACCCATTGAAGATGCTCGCCAGGCGGTGCAGAACATCCTCCTTGCCCATCCAGACCTCAATGCCATTTGGGCTGCCTGGGACGAGCCAGCCATTGGAGCTGCTTTGGCCATAAAGGAAGCGGGGAAAGAAGGGCAGATTATCGTCACCGGTATCGATGGAAACCGGCAGGCCCTGGAAATGATTCGGGACGGTTCACCAATCATCGCGACCGTGAAGCAGGACTTTGTGGAAATCGCCCGAATTCTCGTTGAGCAGATTGAAAAGGTCTTCAACGGAGAAGAGGTACAGGAACGTGTCCTCTACGCTCCAAGTCCTCTTGTCACCAGGGAGAATGTGGAGCAGTTTCTGAAGTAATGGGTATCCTTGAGGTTCGCAACCTCAGTAAGAGTTTCCCAGGGGTCCAGGCGCTGCGCAACGTCTCCTTCAGTCTCGAGCGGGGCGAAATTGTTGGGCTCGTTGGGGAAAACGGAGCAGGAAAATCCACCCTTATTAAGATTCTCGCTGGAATTTACCGCCCCGATGGTGGGGATGTCCTCCTTGAGGGCGTCCCCCTTCGCCTGCACCACCCTGAGGAAGCTCGACTTCATGGCCTTGCCTTTGTGCATCAGGAGCTCCATCTTGTGCCCTCCTTCGATGCAGTGGATAACGTCTTCCTCGGGCAGTGGTCCCGCAGTCGAAGGGACATGGAGAGGAAAGTCGCCGAACTCTGCAGGGATTTCGGATTCCATTTTCCAAGGAACATCCCGGTACGGTACCTCTCAACCTCGGAACAGTGGATGGTGCAAATCCTTCGAGCGTTCCTCGAGAAACCCCGTATCCTCGTCCTTGATGAACCCACAGCAGCCTTTTCCCAGGAGGAAACAGAAACGGTTCTCCGGATTGTTCGACGAATCGCAGCTCAAGACGTCACCGTGCTTTACGTCTCCCATCGCCTAAGCGAAGTCTTCGAGCTCTGTACTCGGATTATCGTTCTCCGGAATGGCGAAAAGGTCTGGGAGGGACCAACCTCTGCAGTGACCCGAGACACTCTTATCGCCAAAATGGCCGGAGAGGACCGGGAAGACGATACCACACGCATGAATCCGTCAGAGCCCCAGGGCGAAGAGCTCTTTTCTACTCATGGGCTTTCTGATGGCAATAAGCTCAAAGGGGTGTCCTTTTCTCTCTCCCGAGGTGAGGTACTCTGCATCTATGGACTCCAGGGGTCGGGAAGAACAGAGCTCCTTGAGACCATCTTTGGTGTCCGAAAGAGGGTACAGGGAGAGATGCTCCTCCGGGGGAAACGCTTCTCCCCCAAGTCCCCTGGAGAAGCTCTCCAGGAAGGGGTGGCCCTTGTTCCTGACCACCGGGGGAGGAAAGGGCTGGTGCTCCAGCACTCCCTCCTTGATAACATAGCGCTCCCCCATCTTGAGACGTACCGGAGCCTTCTTGGGTACTTCCCGAGGAAAACGTTCGCGCCCCGGGCAAAGGAGGCCCTTGCCTTTTTCCGCACCCAGTACCGGGACCCCAGAGAACCTGTCCGCTTCCTAAGCGGTGGTAACCAGCAAAAGGTGGTACTTGCCAAGTGGCTCCTCAGGCACTTTGACCTTCTCCTCCTCGATGAGCCAACAACCGGCGTGGACGTGCGGTCCCGGAGAGAGCTCTATGGCTTCCTCTGGGACCTTGCCCGGGAAGGAAAGGGGATTGTCTTCACCTCCGGAAACCTCGAGGAAGTCCTTGAAGTCATGCCGCACAGGGTCATAGTGCTCCGGGAGGGCAAGGTCCAGGGAATCGTACCCTGTGCCGAAGTTACCCAGAAGGCGATTCTCAGACTCTGCTACGGGGAGGGATGATATGGAAAAGTTCTTGCGAAGGTACGGGACGCTTCTTGCCCTCTTTGGCCTCATCATGCTTTTTAGTCTTCTCCGGCAAAACGTTTTCTGCACGTTGCGGAATTTCCTCAACATTACCCAGCAGATTGCCATTCTTATGATGGTGGCTATCGGTGCTACTTACATCCTGGCCATTGCAGAGTTCGACCTTTCCCTTTCGGCTCTTGTGTCCTTTGTGGGCGTTCTCGCTGCTGGCCTTATGGTCGGGGGTATGCATCCCTTTTTCGCTGTTTCTGTCGCTCTTTCTGCAACGCTTCTTTTTGGACTCCTCAATGGCGTCCTTGTGGCTTTTCTCCGTCTTCCCTCCTTCGTCACCACCCTGGCGGTGGGAACCTTAGTGAGTGGGGTCACCTTCTGGTACAGTGGTGGAACCATCATTTTTTCCGGCATTCCCAAGAGCTTCACGATTCTTGGTCAGGGAAACGTGGGGAGGGTACCAATTGCCAGCCTCCTCATGTTCTCCCTTCTTGCCCTTTCGGCGTACCTCCTCACCTATACAACCCTGGGGAAAGCCATATACGCCGTGGGAGGCAACGAAACCGCCGCGTGGTACTCGGGTATTCGCGTGGCAAGGGTGAAGGTGATTGCCTTTCTCCTCTCGGCACTCCACAGTGGCCTGGCGGGAATTGTGCTCGCCTCCCGGCTTGGTTCTGCTCATCCTACCGGGGGAGGAGGGTACCTCATGCCTTCGTATGCTGCCGCGTTCCTCGGAACAACCATCTTCCGAGAAGGAGAAGCGAACATCTGGGGGACGTTTGTGGGGGCCCTCATCATGGGAGTCTTAGCCAATGGACTGACCATTCTCAACGTCCCGTACTTCCTCCAGGATATTCTCACAGGTATCATCCTCATTGGTGCCCTTGTTCTCCGGGCTTCTCGAAAGCGAGAGGAGGAGTAATGCCTGTCCTCACCTACGATATCGGTACAAGTGCCGTTAAAGTAGCTCTCTTCGGTTCCGATGGTGAGATGGTAGCCAACGCTTCCTGTTCACTTACCACAAAAGTATCCGGGAAAAGGGTCACCCAAGACCCCAGAGACTGGTGGGAGGGGTTTCTGGCGTGTGCTCGGCGCTGCCTGCAGGGCCAGGACGTCGAGGGACTCGTCATCGTCGGCACAGGACAAATGGAGGACTTTCTCCTTCTTGATGCTTCGGGAAATCCTCTTGGCGAGGCTTCGCTCTATAGCAGTGCCGATGTTGAGGGCTTTTCGCTCCCCGAAGAACTTCGGGAACGCGTTGAAGAAAAAACACCCAATAGACTCGATAGCTTCACGCCCTTCGTCAAGGCCTTCGCAGCGCGCCATTCTCCAGAGTTCCAGAAAGCCCGATACCTTATCCTTGGAGCCAAGGATTACGTGAACTTCCGCCTCACAGGGGCTTCGGTCACTGACTTCACGAACGCATCGACAACAGGATTCCTCAATGCCCACACCATGTCCTGGGTTGAAGAAGCAGAACCGTTCTTCCCCCTCCTCCCAAGCCTTGCTTCACCCCTTGAGGTCATCGGCACAGTCCGGGAAGAAGTCCTTGCGCTCCTTGGGCTTGAAGGGCGGAAAGTCCCTGTTCTGAACGGTATTGGGGACCTGGGAGCGGTAACGCTCGGAGCAGGGATTGCCTCCCCTGGAGAGGGGTACCTCTACCTGGGCACTACCGGCTGGGCAGCTCTCCTTGCCCAGGAA
>JBDIWL010000094.1:0-5515 GCA_039638315.1 Candidatus Caldatribacterium thermophilum
AGACCGTGGAACACCCGGAAAGGGAGGAAGGGCAAAGACAGGGTGCACTCAAAATGTACCGCAAGGTCTCCTGAAACAAAAACCCCAAGAATCTCCCGGACTTTCGCCTCAAACTGCTCTGCCGAAACCGGCTTCCCTTTCAGCTCCGCAAGAATACAGCGGGATTCTTCAATCCCCATGCGTACAAGAGAGGAGAGCCTCTTGTAGACATCGGAAGAGGCAAGACCCACCTCATTCTGCAGAAAGTGCAGGTAAAACTGTATGGAAGTGAGAATCTGCGCAAGGCCGTCATGGAGTTCTCGAGCAAGCCTATTCCGCTCTTTTCCTCGTACAAGTTTTGCATGCTCTCTCCGCAAAACAAGATGCTCAAGGTGCATCTGTCCAAGGCGAAAGACGACTGAGGTCACAAGGGCATCGAGGGGGTCAGGGGGTTCATCAAGGAAACCCACAAAGAGAAACCCCATACGCTTCGTCGCAAGTGAAAAAGGAATGAAGAGGACGTATCCCCTTTCACCCCATGGAGCAACACGCAATGCGCCCTCCTGGAGGGACACATTATCCAGAGAGCCCAGGTCCTGAAAACGCAACTTTTTCGGAAAATGGGATGAGAACACACGATACGGGCGCTTCGGGGAGAGTCTGAAAAACGCCCCAGATGAGATGCCAAGGAGGAGTCGTATCGCCAGAAACATTCGGGAGAAAACCGCTTTCTCATCCCCACAGGAGAGCACATCCCCAAAAAGGTTGACAATCTCCGAAAGGAGAATGATGAGTCTTTCCTGGCGCCGTCTGAGAATGTTCTCCTCAAGGAGAAGGGCGATATTCGTAACCATGGGGGAGAGGTGCGCCACATCGGCATCAACAAAGGGATATGCCTCTCGGTTCAACGCTAAGACCCCCAGAACTTCCTTGCCATTACTCCCCCGAATCGGCATAAGAAGTGCATACCGCCGCCCGGGACGGGTCACCTGTGCATCCTGGATAAAGAGAGGTACTCCTGTTGCAAAGACGAACCGGGAAAACGCTCCTTCCTCTCGCTTGCCAAAATGGCGAGCCTCCACTCCCCTTCCAGCAACAAGGAAGAGTTCACCGTTTTGGGCAAGAAAAAGGGATCCACTGGATGCCCCGCATGAGGCAAGGGCAAGGTCGAGAACGGCATGAAGAGTCGTCTTCTCCCTTTCAGAAAAGAACATATATTCCCCCTTTCCCGATTATACCACTGGCATGGTATAATTGAAGCAAAAAGGCTGCCTGCGGTGAGGAAGCGAAAGGCTTCTGAAACCAAGGGGTGGAACCTGGTCTTTCTCCCGCAGGCCAGGTTTTTCTCTTTCTTAAGGGAGGCGAGAATGTGCTCACGAAAAGCGCACCAGTAAACGTCCGGGAGTGGATGCAGAGTATCATCAAAGAAGAGGAAATTGAACGGTACCTTGTGCATGGCCGGGACTTTATCAACGATGAGGAAATCGAGAACCTCCTCAAAAAGTGCCGGAATCCCGAACCCCAGAAGGTCCGGGACATCATCGCAAAATCCCTGGCACTGGAACGCCTGGAACCCGAGGAAACAGCAACGCTCCTCAACGTGGAAGACGAAGACCTCTGGGAAGAAATTTTCCAGGCCGCGGGAGAAGTGAAGCGAAGGGTCTATGGAGACCGTATCGTCACCTTTGCGCCTCTTTACTGCAGCAATTTCTGTGTCAATAACTGTCTCTACTGTGGATTCCGGAGAGATAACCACCTCCAGAAACGGAGGCAGCTCACCATAGAGGAAGTACGCAAAGAAGCAGAAGCCCTTGTCTCCATGGGGCACAAGCGGCTCATCATGGTGTATGGGGAACATCCGCTTTCTGACGTGGAGTACATCGCCAAGACCATTCAAACTGTCTACGAAACCAAGGTTGGTAACGGGGAGATCCGCCGGGTTAACGTGAACGCTGCCCCAATGGATATCGCCCGGCTTAGAGTTCTGAAAGAAGTGGGTATCGGGACATTTCAGGTGTTCCAGGAGACCTATCACCACGAAACGTATAAAAAGGTTCACCCTGAAGGTACGATAAAGGCCCACTACCGCTGGCGCCTCTACGCCCTTCACAGAGCCCAGGAAGCAGGAATCGACGATGTGGCCATTGGAGCGCTCTTTGGACTCTACGACTGGAAATTTGAGGTCCTGGGACTCCTCTACCACACCATTGATCTTGAACGCCACTTCGGCGGCGTTGGTCCTCACACCATATCCTTCCCCCGCCTCGAACCGGCAATCAATACCCCCTTTGTCCAGGAAACGCGGTACAAGGTCTCTGACCGGGACTTTAAGCGCCTTGTTGCCGTTATCCGGCTCTCTGTCCCCTACACGGGATTGATTATCACAGCACGAGAACCAGCTCATGTCCGGCGGGAAGTCATCCCTGTGGGGTGCACGCAAACTGACGCCTCAACGCGTATCGGCATCGGGGCATACAGCGAACGCTACACCGAACAGGACCTGGAAAGGCAGCAGTTCCAGATTGGCGACCCGAGGTCCCTGGACGAGGTGGTGCGGGAACTTGCCGCCATGGGATACATCACCTCGTTCTGCACTGCGGACTATCGTTGCGGCAGGACTGGAAAGTACTTCATGGGAATCGCAAAGAAAGGGAAAATCCACCACTTTTGCATGCCCAACGCAATCCTTACCTTCAAAGAGTACCTTATCGATTATGCCTCCCCTGAAACGAGAAAGGTCGGCGAAGCGCTCATCGAGAAGAAATTCGCTGAACTCGACGAAAGCTTAAAACCTATCGTTAGAGAGTACCTGAACCGGATTGAGCATGGCGAGAGAGACCTGCGCATTTGAAGACTGGTTACACAATCTCAAGGAAAACACCAGGGAAAAGGAAACCCAGGAAGCCCTGCACGTTATCGCCCTGAAGCTCCTGGAACGCTTCGGAGCTCGAGTCTGGTTTGCAGAAATTCTTGGAAAGCGGTGGTCCCATATTGCTGGATGCGGTGGAGACTTTCCCATCCCTCCTGAGCAAATCCTCCTTACCCCGCGCTTCGGCCTGGTCGTCGAGGCGTGGGGTTCCCTTTCCCCGGAAGAAAAAGAGGTGCTCCTCACGTTCCTCCGCGATTTCCTCGCTCAGAGGAGCACTTCCTCAGCAAAAAGCGAAAGCTGACGGCACGATGCAACTCGCCTGCCACGAAAGAGGAGGAAGGGTAAAGCTCGAGCCGCAGAAGGGCTGAGCTTCCGCAGCCCTTCCGGCGTGATAGATACGCCTTCCTGGCGGAGGCGGAGAATCTTCCGTGCCGTTTCCGGACCAATTCCCGGAACCCGGAGGAGGACCTCATATGGTGCCCGGGAGACTTCAACCGGGAAGTACTCGGGATGACGTAACGCCCAGGCGGTTTTGGGGTCTCTTGTGAGGGAGAGGTTCCCATCGTCCTCAAAGGGTATCTCCTCGTAGGAGAATCCGTAACGCCGGAGGAGAAAATCCGCCTGGTACAGGCGGTGCTCCCTCCAGGTGGAGACAAAGGGTGCATCTTCAAGAGGCGTGCCCGGAACAGGCTGGAAAGCGCTGTAGTAGACCCGCTGAGCCTGAAAATCGCGGTACAGTGTAGCAGTGGCTTTCAGAATATCCCGGTCCCTTTCCCCGGCTGCTCCGACAACAAACTGCGTGGTGAAACCCCCTCGAAGCATTCCCTCTTCTCTGAGCTTCCGGAACCAGGAGAATTTCTCAAAGATGCGGGAGAAATCCTTTTCAGGAGCAATTCTTCGAAGGTACTCTGCAGAAGGGGCTTCAAGGTTCACTGAAATCCGGGTAGCCAGTCGTGCAGCTTCTGCGACGAAATCGTATCCCACCTCGGGGAGAATCTTGAGATGGATATACCCGGGGAAACGATACGAAAAACGGAGGATTTCGGCAACTTTAATCATCTCGGTCATAGCCTCTGGAGCTTCACGGAAAACTGCCGAACTCAGGAAAAGGCCCTGCACAAGACCTCTTCCGTAGAGATGCATAAAGAGCCGGGCGAGTTCCTCCGCGCTGAAGGTGGCTCTCTGCGATGGTCGTCCAGCCCGATTGGCGCAGTACAGACAGTTGTGCACGCAGGCATTGGAGAGGAGAATCTTAAGGACTGGAATTCTCCTCCCATCAGGGAGTGCCACCGGGTAAATCCATCCTCCCCGGGGATGGCGGATTCGTGATTCTCCCCGGAAGCAGGAACCGCAAAGGTCAAAGCGAGCTTCAGCACCAAGGAGGGCAAATTTTTCTTCAACACTCTGCACTCCTTTTCCCTCCCAAAATATTGTATCCTCTCGGAAGAAACTTTACCAGCAAGGGAGGGTTTTCCATGGGCGAAAAACGCATCCTCTGCTTTGGCGATTCTCTCACGTGGGGGTGGGACCCAGAAACCCGGGATCGTTTCCCCCGGGAGAAGCGGTGGACGGGAATCCTGGGGAATCTCCTGGGAGAGACCTGCGAGGTTATTGAGGAAGGCCTCAATGGACGCACCACAGGTTTCGATGACCCCATCGAGGGGGACAAAAACGGCCGGAGACACCTTCCTGTTCTTCTTGAAACGCATCGACCTCTTGACCTTGTCGTTATTATGCTTGGAACCAACGATCTGAAGCGGCGCTTCAACCTGCACCCAGCAGAGATTGCCCAGAGTGCTGCAGAGCTTGTGAAAATTGTGCAACGGAGTCGAGCCGGACGCAACGGTAGTACTCCCTCCATTCTCCTTGTCGCACCACCACCTATTGGGCCACTCTCAAGAGAAATGGGTATTTTCGAGGGTGGAGAAGAAAAATCGCAAGAACTCGGCCGTTACTACCGCTTCTGGGCTGAACTCCTTGGTTGCCACTTCTTCGACGCAAAAGAAGTGGTCACCACAAGCCCCATCGACGGCATCCACTGGGATGAGGAAGGGAACCGGGCCTTTGCCGAAGCCCTGGCAAAGATTATCCCTGAAATCCTGGAGGAGAATCGCAATGGATAAGCTCGCCATTTTACGGGAGAAGTTCTCCCAGGAAGGGTACGCAAGATTCCTTGGGATGGAACTTGAGGAACTCAGAGAGGGCTATGCGAGGGTACGGATGAGCATCAACGAGAATTTCCACAACATCTTCTCCTCTGCCCACGGAGGGGCAATCTTCTCGCTCCTTGATGAGGCCTTTGAACTTGCCTGCAACTCCCACGTAGAGGACGCCGTGGCGATAAACGTTACTGTGCACTACGTAAAACCCGTGGCAGAGGGGACAATTGTTGCAGAAGCCCATGAGGTGGCCCTGACCACGCGAACGGGGATTTACGACATTACCTGCTTCGATACCTCAGGAAACCCCATCGCCTTTGCCAGGGCGCTCTGCTACCGAAAACGCAAAGACTGAGGGGGATTCCCCCTCAGTCTTTGCGTTCGCCCATTTTCGCATCGAGCACCAGAAGACCAGGACCCTCCCCAGCCATCTTGATGTACGCCACAATTTCTGCTGCGTTCTTCTCTTCCTCCACCTGCTCGTCGATGAACCACTGGAGGTGCGTCA
>JBDIWL010000095.1:0-5495 GCA_039638315.1 Candidatus Caldatribacterium thermophilum
AGAGCGCCGGCTGCACGCCCCAAACAAGGGCAAGTCGCCGATAGGTTGCCTCATCAGGTGTCAGCGCAAGAATAGGCATGCTTGGACGAAAGGAGGAAAGAATCAAAGCAGTAAAACCAGAATGGGTAAAAACGACCAGGGCCCGAGCACTCACGCTACAGGCAGTCTGTAAGGCTCCAAAGACAATAGCTTCAGGGAGAATACCACGAGGTTTATAGAAGGCAGGAATGCGGGAAGCAAGGTGCTCCTCTGTTGCAACAATAACAGCATGCATGACCTGAGCAGCAAGAGTAGGGTACTTGCCTATGGCCGTCTCTGCCGAAAGCATAAGCGCGTCAGCACCGTCAAGAATGGCATTGGCGATATCGGTAACCTCTGCCCGGGTAGGATATGCAGCTTCTCGCATGGATTCAAGCATCTGTGTGGCGATAACAGCAATCTTTCCCTTTTCTTTTGCAAGAGCAACGAGCATCTTCTGGTACACAGGGACCATTTCCACAGGAACCTCGACCCCCAAGTCCCCCCGAGCAACCATGAGGCCATCGGCAGCTTCGGCTATCTCTGCTGCATGTTCCAGAGCTTCTTTTCGTTCAACCTTAGCAATGAGAGGAGGAAGAGGCACGCCTTTCTCTCTTGCCCATTTCCGGATGCGTTCAATGTCCTCCGCATCCCGAACGAAGGAAATCGCCACGTAATCGACCCCGAGGTCTATGGCCACTTCAAGGTCCCTCTGGTCTTTTTCCGTAAAGGTTCGAGCGGTAATCTTCGTCTTGGGAAAATGTACTCCTTTCCGGGATCGAAGCGTACCTCCCTCAAGAACCTGAGCTTTAAGGGCACCATCTAACTTCTCCACAACCTGCAGCTTTATAAGGCCATCATCAAGGAAGATGGCATCGCCTACTTTAAGGTCTTCAAGGAGGGATGCATATCGAATAAAAAGGCGTTCTGCAGTCGAAATGCCTTCACCGGGCATTACTGTAACGAAAGTATCGGGAAGCAGCTCCACCGAACCTCCTGCAACTTCTCCGATGCGAATCTTCACTCCCTGGAGATCGGCGAGAATTGCCACAGGCTTTCCAAGCCTTGCAGAAATCTCGCGCACCGAGTGTGCCATTGCCTGGTGAGAGGCGTAATCACCATGGGAGAAATTGAGACGCGCCACGTCCATCCCTGCGCGGATCATCTCTTCAAGAACACGACAATCCTGAGAAGCCGGTCCAAGGGTGCAGATAATCTTCGTTCGCCGCATGGTCCCATTATACCATGTTTGGTAGAATACAGGCGGTGGAAACGATGGAAAGAAGGAGAGAACGATTTGCGGAAATCGATGCTCTGCGGGGCTGTGCCATAGTCATGATGCTCCTCTACCACGCGCTCTTTGACCTCGTCTTCTTTGGTAACCTCAAGGCAAATCTCTTCTCCCCAT
Organism: Candidatus Caldatribacterium thermophilum; assembly: GCA_039638315.1. Classification (GTDB taxonomy): domain Bacteria; phylum Atribacterota; class Atribacteria; order Atribacterales; family Caldatribacteriaceae; genus Caldatribacterium; species Caldatribacterium thermophilum. The sequence goes on from JBDIWL010000095.1 coordinate 1,427, forward strand.
TTTGGAAGGGGTATGTGGTCGTTGGCGCTTCCCTCTTTGTGGGACTTGCAGGGCTTTCGCTTACCCTGCGATTCGCCAGAGAAAGGGAGAAACGCGGTGTTGTTTCCTTTTTTACGTATTTGAGGAGGGGTCTCTCCCTTTTTGCTTACGGCATGGCAATAACCGCTGTCACATACCTTGTGCTCCCTGAAGCATACATCCGTTTCGGTGTCCTCCACTGCATTGGGGTATCGACCATCCTCGCATACCCCCTTGTGTCCAGGCCGTGGCTTAGCCTACCCCTGGGTTTCATTTGCATCGTTTTAGGAAATCTACTCTCCCACTACTCTTTTCCTTTTTCCTTCCTCCTCTGGCTTGGTTTGAAACCTCAAAACTTTCTAACACTCGACTACTTCCCCCTTCTCCCTTGGTTTGGGGTGGTGCTTCTTGGAACCTTTGTCGGGAATCTCCTGTATCCCCTTGGAAAAAGGCGTTTTGCTTTTCCCGAGCACTCCCATCCTCTTGTACGCAGTCTTGCCTTTCTTGGGCGACACTCTCTTACCATTTACCTTCTCCACCAGCCAGCTATCCTTGCTCTCTTTTTCGTTCTTGGACTCATTCGCCTCCCCCTGTGAGCTTAGGATATAATTAACACAAAAAAGTAAGGGGGGCGCAGTTGTGACGGAACCCTGTGCAATAGGAATCATTGGCATGGCCGTCATGGGGCAGAACCTTGCTCTCAACATTGCCCGCAAGGGATTTAGAGTCGCCGTATTCAACCGAACTCCTGAGCGGACAAAGGAATTCTACGAAACGAAGGTAAAGGACGAACCGATACGTCCTACCTACGACCTCTCTGGGTTTGTCGAAGCTCTTGAGCGACCCCGAAAGATTCTTCTCATGGTAAAGGCTGGCGAAGCCGTTGATGCGTTTCTGAAGGCACTTTTCCCCTTCCTCGAAAAAGGCGACCTCATTATCGATGGAGGAAATTCCTTTTTCCGGGACACCGACAGAAGACTCAAGGAAGCCGAATCCCGGGGATTCCTCTTTCTTGGAATGGGAATAAGTGGTGGTGAATATGGAGCACTCCATGGGCCCTCGCTCATGCCTGGTGGACACAAAGAGGGATATGAGCTTGTGCGAGACATTTTGGAGAAAGCTGCGGCACAGGTTCCTGATGGACCCTGCTGCACGTACCTCGGTCCTGGCTCATGTGGGCATTTTGTGAAGATGGTACACAATGGCATTGAGTACGCTTTCATGGAAGCCATCGCTGAAATTTATGACCTCCTGCGGAAGGTTTTCGGCCTGGAAACTGAAGCAATCGCTGACACTTTCCACAGGTTCAACACCTTGCCCTCTCTGAACTCTTATCTTGTGGAGATTACCGAAAATGTCCTCCGATACAAGGACCAGGAAACCGGGCAATACCTTGTCGATCTCATCCTTGATGCTGCCGAGCAAAAGGGAACGGGGAAATGGACCGCTCAGGTGGCTTTAGACCTTGGCATCCCAACTCCCACCATTGCCCATTCGGTCATGGCACGAAGTCTTTCGTTCTTCAAGAATGAACGCATGCAAATTGCCCAGCGTTTCTCTTCCTCTGCGAAACCGCTTTCCTGGTCACCGGATTTTCTTACCCTCCTTGCTGACGCTCTGTATCTCGCGGAACTCGCTGCTTTCTCTGAAGGATTCCATCTCCTTGGAGAGGCAAGTCGTTCTCTCAGCTACAATCTCAACCTTTCTGAGATTGCCCGTATATGGAAAGGCGGATGCATCCTGAAAGCACTGCTCCTTGAACGAATCCAAAAAGCTTTATCTTCTCCGGACACTCCGCTTCTTTTCGCCACAAGTGAATTTCAGAATGAGGTGAAGGAGAAACTCCCTGCCCTCCGCGAAGTATGCACCTTGGGCGCTACGCATGGTGTGCCACTTCCTGTGCTTTCCTCTGCTCTTGCGTACTTCGATTCCTGGCGTGCTGCTTCTCTCCCAGCAAACCTCATCCAGGCGCAACGTGACTACTTTGGAGCACACACGTACCGACGCATCGACAAAGAGGGCGTCTTCCATACAGAGTGGGAGGTGAGGACATCGTGATGCTCTTCGCAGAGGGAAGTCCGGAGCGGACTTTCTCTTCGGAAGAAACACGAGTGTGTTTTTGTGAAGCCTTGAGCCGACACGACTGGCAGAATAAAAGAATCCTTGCCATCATCCCGGATAACACTCGTACTGCTCCGGTAAAGCTCTTCTTCGAAGCCGCGCTTTCCACAATAAAACCAAGGGCAAAGCAACTCGACTTTCTCATCGCCCTTGGAACGCATCCCCCCATGAGCGATGGAGAACTCAAAGCACACCTTGGTGTTACCTTCCGGGAGGCAGAGGCACAAGGTGTGAGGGTATACAACCACCTCTTCCAAGAACCCCAAGAACTCATCCACGTAGGTACCATATCGAAGGAAGAAATGCATACCATTTCCTGCGGGCTCATCGCTGAAGATGTGCCAGTCACTGTGAACCGGCATATTCTTGAATACGACGAGCTCCTCATCATGGGACCGGTATTTCCCCACGAAGTCGTGGGCTTTTCAGGGGGATACAAATACTTCTTCCCAGGAATTTCTGGTCCCGAGCTCACCGACAAGTTCCACTGGCTTGCCGCCCTTATCACGAATCCTAAAATCATCGGCACCAAAGACACTCCTGTCCGAGAGGTCCTCAACAGAGCTGCAGAGTTCATCCCAAGACCATCCCTTGCTCTCTGCCTCGTCATGAAGGAAAAGGACCTCTGCGGGATATTCTTTGGCGACCCTAAGGAATCCTGGTCACGAGCAGCTGACCTATCAGCACAGGTCAATATCGTCTATGTCGACCGACCCTTTCATACGGTCCTTTCCGTAGCCCCAGAGATGTACAACGAACTCTGGGTTGGTGGTAAATGCATGTACAAGCTCGAACCGGTTGTGGCTGATGGAGGAAGAATCATCATCTATGCTCCCCACATCCGGGAAATCTCAAAAACCCATGGAAAGTATCTCCTTGAAATAGGATACCACACACGGGACTTTTTCCTTGCCCAGTGGGAAAAGTACAAACACTATCCCTGGGGAGTTCTTGCCCATTCCACCCACGTGAAGGGTATAGGAAAGTACGTGAATGGACGAGAGTATCCTCGTATCGAAGTCATTCTTGCCACCGGGATTCCCGAGGACATATGCAGGAAAATTAACCTCGGATACCTTGACTTCCGCACCATCAACCTCAAGGAGTACGCAAACAGGGAAGACGAGGGAATCCTCCTTGTACCCAGGGCTGGGGAGATGCTCTACCGCCTCAAGGATGGTACGGTTCCCGATATTGATACACTAACCATACCCCAAGAATCGTGAATCGTGCGTCGGAGAGGTAATACCAATCCTGTCCTGTGACTGATGTCGCCACCATAAAACAGTATTGACACTCGGTAAAGGAACGAAAAATCATCTTATGCTCCACTGAAGGTTTTCCTGGGAATGGGACCAAAACGCATCCAGATTCTTTCGCTCAAGATCCTCAAGGGCTCCAAAGAACCCTTTTTGATTGCAATTTCCATAGCAAAGCACGCAGCACAACGAATGAGGAAACAGGCAAAGTACCACTCTCGTAATAGAAGGAAGAGTGCTATACTTCTTCTTGGGGAAAGGGTAGTACTTTTTTGAAAGGAGGCAGGAGCTTGAAAAAAACTGTTCTTGTAGTGCTCCTCATCTTGCTTGTCCCTTCCTCTGTTCTTGCCTACGACGTACTCCTTTGGGGGAAAGGGAAAGAAACGATTCCTCCTCTTGAGGACGCGGTTGCGCTCCTTGGAGACCTGGGAGGACATAGGCTTTCCCCCAACGTTTGGGAGCAATCTCTTCCCTCTCCAGAAAGGACTGTTATTCTTCCCGCACCTCAGGACCTTACAGGGCGTGCAGAAAACCTGCAAAATCTCGTGAGCAAAAAGTACCCAGTCGTTGTTTCCGATGTCCCTGGAACATACCTCCCTTTCTTCTCCTTTACTCTGAACTACCACACCACTGTGTTTTTCAATTTCACTACCGAATCTCCTTCCTTTCCT
>JBDIWL010000096.1:0-5419 GCA_039638315.1 Candidatus Caldatribacterium thermophilum
GCATCGCTGCCCGCCTCGAAGAGCTCGGCATATCCGTAAAAGAACACTGGAGAAAGGAACCCGAAGAACACGACGTTCTTGTGGAAGTACACCCGGAAATGCTTGCCGAAGAACTCAGGCAGGAAAACCTGCGAGGGGAGAAACAGCGGCACGGGCTTAGAAAGAGCAACTGAACCTCACAGCCTTCTCCCCTGTAACCAGCACTCAACAATCCCACGGTGGGGCAATTGGAACATATGCTGCAGTTTTTGACTCGCTACCTCGAAATGCTCAGGTTTCAAGCTTTCCAGGCCTTCAACTCCTGCAAGAGCCGCAAGGGCGGCAAGACCAGCATCCACAAAGGGATGCCCTGTCCAGGTTACATGCGCCACAGGTATCACTCCGGAGAGTGGTCAAAAATCACCGTTTCGCCAGTCACAGGAGAAGCGTAAAGCAACCTTCGGGCTTTTCCATGGAGTGCATGGGCAACGCTGAGGTAAAGCCATACCGGAGCCTGCCCTGTGAGAACAACTTCTTTTCCCTCACCCGCAAGTTCCTGTATCCGGCTAATGTACATGGGGAGATCCTCAAGCTTTGCGGTCCCCTCATAGAGGGATTGCAGGTCAATCGTGACACGATTTCCCCGGAGGGAAGAAAGGGGAACCCCATCGAGAAGGACCTGGAGCCTTGCCAGGACTTTATTTGCCTGACGCTCAAGACTCTCTGCATCCTGTGACCCCTTGTACAGGCTACAGTGGGCAATTTTATTACGTAATTCCGAAAGCTCGTCCCAGATTCCTGCAATATCCCGGGCTCCAGGGATTGCTGCAAACCAGTCGGGAACATCTACGTCTTCCTTCCGGCAGTAAGCCTGTATTGCTTTCCAAAGAACCTCTTCAACCTTCAGGCGAGTGCCCCGGTCAAGCCAGTCTCCATTTCCCCGTGCCAGGATACAGTAGCTCACCACCCATTCTCTCGCAAGGAGTACCGCTTGTGGAGTGAGCCCTTTCTCAAGGAGGTACACGATAAGAGCAAATTGCTTGCGAAGATTTTCCGCGTCAAGACAGTCAGGGGCATTGTGGGCGAGACGATCCAGTGCTTCCCGTACACGGGTAAGGATAACACCAAAGGGCTTTGCCCAGCGCTGCACCTCAGGGGTCACAACGTCGAACATTTTCTTGAGCCTGCTCGCATCTTGCATGACGCTTCTGGGATGGGCAAAGTAAAGAGCCAGGGAGAGGCTGGTAAGCTTTCCCGAGAGAGATTGTAGCTTCCGTGGCACTTCACCGCTTCCATGGCCTCGCCAGAGTCGCTCGTGCACTGTTTCAATCTGTTCTGCGAGGAGGGCAGCGTCACCCCGCCGCAAAAGGAACTCAGCCCCCGTGAGCCAGTCAAGAAGCTCAAGAAGGGGTACCAGGTCAAGAACGTTGGCAACCCCTTTCTCAACAAGGGCTCCGTAAACAATGTGCCGTACGGTCACATTCCTCGTCCGCCGCAAATACGCCGCAACGGTGAAAACGATGAGCGGAATGGAACGAAAGGCGTGAGTAATGTCGAGGAGAATCTCATCGTGCTCGTCAACAACCTCCACACAGCGGTCGAAAATCTGCCAGAGCTCTTCTTCTGACTTCCCCTCGGGAATCTCCAGAGGGTGCACAAGTTTCCCAAGGCGGTTACAGAGCTCGAGGAAGTTTGGATGAGATTTCACCTGCGGCGTCACAAGAACAAAAAGCGCATCAACCTCAAAGAATTTCACCAGGGCTTCTGGAAAAAGGTGAGTCTCCCACGTTTTCCCCCGCCAGGTGTAGGTGACCGTTTCGTACGAGCCGGTTCCAAGAAAGGAGATTGCCCTCATTACACCCACTCCCCGCCACAAGAATGACACAAGTTCCACGATTTGGCAATAGGGCAATAACCCGTAGTTGCATGGGTGAGTGTACCTATAGCTCAGGAAGCCGATCTTGCCCCTGTGATGCGGGATACATCGTGTTTCCTCCATTTTCCCGCATCAATCAAGAGTGCGATGACGTAACTTACGGGAATTTCTGAAGGGTCCGATACCATGTCAAAATCAACGTGAAGTGTACGTCATCATTGCCTATGACATCGAGGCAACGAGAGTGGCCAGGGTGTGCAAGTACCTTCGGCGCTTCGGTGCAGAATAGCGCCTTTGAGGGGGAACGCACCGAATCGCAACTTGAGACTATCCCGTAAAGAACTCAAAAAGCCCATCGACGAAGAATGTGACAGCATCTCCTGCGTGCCGAACAAGGACCTCATTACCAGGCACGTTGTGGGAAAGAAAAGGCACCCACGGAGCAGTTCATCCTCTGAGGTAAGGCGATGCGCCTGCGGATAACCCTTCAGACAGATGAAGAACTCCCCTCCCCTGAAACTATCAGCACTATCTCCATGGATTCCTCTATGCAGCAGTAACTGGAGAGAATCCCGAAATAGGGGTATTTCTCCACGAGCGGGGTTCTACAAAGGATAGCCACCGGTACACGTTCTTCGTCTTCTCAAAGCTTTTCCCCAGGAAAGCCCGGGGAACGCAACAGGGACTCCTGGTTCTGCCACCGGTTCTCCGGTGGGTTTCGTCACCCCTTTCGTCTTTCGTTGAAGCGCTTGCTCTGGCTCTTCTGAAATCGGGAAAGGTAACCCTCGGGAGGCTTTCTCTCCTCGTGGAAAAGGTGGAAATCGAGGCTCCTCCAGTGTTTGCTCGGCGGATGCTCTGTGAAACCATCTCTCCCCTTGTCGTTTCAACAGGGGTGAAAAAGGGTGAAAAGCTCCACAAGGTCTTCCTCTCCCCCGGAGACCCACGCTTTTCTAACCTTGTGAAGGAAAACCTCTCTCGCAAGGTTCAGGCTTTTGGCGCTTTGAACGTTCCCGCAAACATCACTTTTGAGCCCACAGGAACGTGGCGTTCGAAGCTCGTCACCGTTCAGGGGACGAACGTGGGGGTACGAGGGGAGGTTCTTCGTTGAGGGCGATGAAGGACTCCTTGCCTTTGCCTATGACGCAGGGCTTGGCGAGCGGAACAGTCAGGGCTTTGGCATGTTCCGGGTTGTCGAAACCTCAGGGCAGTAGCGCCTTACTCCCACCGGAAGAACCTCCGTGCCAGCACAAAAGAGCCGAAGAGCCAGAAGAGGAGCACGAAAAAGTCCACTGTAAGGCCAAACTGTGAAGGGATATTCACGGCAACAGCCCGCAGGGCGTCACCCAGGTAGCTCAGGGGAAAGAGTCGCACAACAAAGCGGAGAGAATCGGGCATGACCTCAGGAGGAAAGAAAATTCCAGAAAGGAACATCATGGGAAACTGCACCATCTGAATGAGACCAGAGGCGCTCTCGACCGTTCGGGCAAAGGACGTGAGGAAGTACCCAAGGCTCACGAAAACCGCAGAGCCAAGGAGAACCCAAAGAAGTAAAGCCACATAAGCACCGGAAAACTGGACCCGGAAAAACGCCCATCCGGCAAAGAGGACAACGGCTGTCTGCATAAGGGCAATACCTACCCGCATGGTGATTTCGCTCCAGAGCACAATCTCCCGGCGAAGGGGCATGGCAGCAAGGTAGCGCGTGACCTTCTTCTCCCGAAGCTCCACAAAGTCAAGGGAACCAAAAAGACCCACCTGCATGAGCGCCATAGCCAGAACCCCAGGGAGGAAGTAGTCAATCTGCCGGAAGCGGGGCATGGCGAGGGTCCTGACCTCAACCCCTCGAGAGGGAGAAAGACCACGGAAGCGGAGTTCCTCCTTGAGGAGGAAATTCTCGACCATTTTGGCGAAAACCTGAGCCTTCTCAACCTCCCGGGGTGTGGTGAAAAGCACAATGGTACCCCCTTCGAGGGCAAGCACCACATCCCGCTGCCCTTTCCGCAGAGCTTCAAGTTCTCCTTCCCTCGATCCCTCAAAGAGAGTGACGCCAGAAGCGCTCTCAGGCGCAGGGAAGGACAACCCGGAATCGATAGCCACACCCACCCGGAGATTCCAGGAACCCCCAGCGTTCCCGAAGATAATCCCAAAGAGGAAGACGAAGAGGATGGGAAATGCCAGAAACCAGAAAAGGGCCATGCGGTCACGAATGGTGTTTTTGAAGTGAGCCCCAAGGAAACGGAAAAAGACCCTCATTCCCGTATTCTCCTTCCTGTAAGTCGCAAAAAGACGTCCTCCAGGGTCGCCTCCCGGACGACCACGTTACCGAGGGGGATGCCTTGCTCCTCAGCAAGGGTGCTTAAGGCAACAAATGTCCGGGAGAGGTCTGCAGTGTACACGGTGAGGACGCTTTCATCCTTTTGCAGCCTTGTGACCCCGGGGAGACTGGCCACATTGAGAGCTTCCGCATCGGCAAGGGGGATTTCGATAGCCTTTTCCTGAAAGTGTTCGGCAATGAGGTCCCGGGGTTTCCCAAGGGCGATAATCACCCCGTGGTCGATAATCGCTACCCGATCGCAGAGGCGTTCAGCTTCATCGAGGTAATGGGTGGTGAGGAAAATCGTCTTTCCCTCGTTGCGGAGCTTACCGATTGTCTCCCAGAGACTCCTCCTTGACTGGGGGTCAAGACCTGAAGTGGGTTCATCGAGAAAGAAAATCTCCCCGTCGCCCACGAACGCCAGAGCAACGCTCAAGCGCTTGAGCTGTCCCCCGCTGAGTTTTTCCACCCGGGCATGGGCTTTTTCGGTAAGACCCACAAGGTCAAGGAGTTCCTCAAAGGGTCGATGCCTTCTGTAGAAAGAAGCAAAGAGCTTCAGGGTTTCAAGGACGGTTAACCGGGGAAAGAGGTGCACCGTCTGGAGCTGAATCCCAATGCGGGACTTTACAGAAAGGGCGTCTTTCTCAGGGTCAAAGCCAAGGACCGTGACTTCTCCCCTGTCACGCCGGAGAAGGCCAATGATGGTCTCAATGGTTGTTGTTTTCCCTGCGCCATTGGGGCCAAGAAGGCCGAAGACTTCTCCCCTCTCGACGGCAAAGCTCACACCCCGGACGGCGTGGAGCGAGCCGTAGAACTTGTGAAGGTCGGAAACGACGATAACGGACATGGAACCCCCCTCAAGAGATGCCCTATTATACCACAGGGTTCTTTTTCCCAAAATGCATCTTCTGGTATAATCAAGGAAAAGCCGGCACAAGAGGCCGGACAAAAAATGTAAAAATGCATTCGTCTGGTATCCCGAAAGGGAACTGGAACGGAGGTGGTTTTTGTGAAAACCCGCGACATCACCATTTCTGCCCTTCTTGCGGCAAGCGCCATTGTCCTTGGTGCCACAGGTCTTGGATTTGTTCCTGTACCGACCCCCGCTGGGCGCGCTACCATCATGCATGTCCCCACGATTCTCGCTGGCGTTCTTGAGGGACCAGTAATAGGAGGGCTTGTGGGGCTCATTTTTGGGCTCTACAGCTTTTTCACCACTGCTGTCCCTTTCCTCCGCGACCCGCTCATCG
>JBDIWL010000097.1:0-5392 GCA_039638315.1 Candidatus Caldatribacterium thermophilum
GGAAGATGGTGGTCAGTACAAGTTCTCCTGGCTCACCTGGGGGACAGGGTTCCAAAGTCTCAGGATGCACCACCTCAACAATGTAGTAATCCTCCCATATGTGCATACCGTTCTGATACAAGCACTCGAAGGCCCCTCCGGGACCATTCATCTCCGAAAGTCCGTAGGAATTGTACGCTTTCGCCCCGTAAATATCCTCAATCCTTCGGCGAGTTTCCTCGCTGTGCGGCTCGGCACCAAGGAGGATAATACGGAGATTGAAATCTCTCTTTGGGTCAAGTCCCTCTCCTCGTATAACGGTCGAGAGAAGAAGGGCATAGCTCGGGATAATGTGGATAACAGTACTCTTGAAGTGCTTTAAGAACCAGATCTGCCTTTTGCTGTTCCCCGCGCCTATGGGGATAGTAAGGGCACCGATGCGTTCCGCACCGTAGTGCATCCCAAGTCCCCCTGTGAAAAGCCCGTAGCTCATCATGTTTTGGAAAACGTCGTGCTTACGTACCCCCACCATGTAGAGGCAGCGAGCAACCTGGTTTGTCCAGCGGTCAAGGTCCTCTTTCGTGTGGTAAATCACCGTTGGTGTTCCTGTAGTCCCAGAGGAGGAATGGAGACGAACAACGTCCTCAAGGGGCACGGCAAGGAAATCAAAAGGGAAACCCTCACGGAGGTCCTCCTTAGTGGTGAAAGGGATATGTTTTAAGTCTTCCGGAGTTTTAATCTTCTCGGGATGTATCCGGTGCTGCGCAAAGAGACGGCGGTAAAAGGGCGTACGCAGAGCATTCTGAATAGTTTGCTGCAGCCTTGCCGCTTGGAGCGCACGCAGTTCCTCTCTGGGTAAAGTTTCAATATCCTTTTCCCAGTACAAAGTACTTCTACCCCCTTTGTTCTCATTTCTTCTTTTATAGCACAATGTGGTCCTTTAGAGGCACAGATATGGAAATTTCTGAGTCTTGACATTTATCTGAGTTATGCTATCATTTCTATAGGTTTACTAAACAATCAGGGAGGAGAAAAATCAATGCGGGTATCCACACGCTTGCGATACGGTTTACGTTTTCTCGCGAGGCTCGTCCAATCCTTTGGAAGCACAGTACCCGTGAAAGCTCGAGATATTGCCGAAGCAGAACACCTTTCGCTCGATTACCTTCGGCAAATCGCCTCGATACTCGAGGCACGAGGTATTGTGCGATCTGTCCGGGGAAAGGATGGCGGGTATATCCTTGCCAAACCCCCTGAAACGGTTACCCTCCTTGAGGTTATTCAAGCCCTTGAAGGACCTATCCACCCTGTAGAGTGCTTAGCTGATCCCTCTTTTTGTTCTCTTGTGACCTCCTGTAGCACGAGGAAGCTCTGGGAAGAAACAGCAGCGTGCCTTACCGGCTTTTTCGCCACAAAAACGCTGCAGAGCCTTGTCGGGGAGGAGAGAAAATGATTTACCTCGATTACAACGCCACGACTCCCTGTGACCCAAGAGTTATGGAGGAAATGCTTCCTTTTTTCAGGGAATTCTTTGGTAACCCTTCTTCTCTGCATACTTTAGGACAGGAAGCCCGCCGTGCCGTAGAAAAAGCTCGGTCAACTATCGCCCGTTTCCTTGGAGCAAAAGAGGAGGAGATCATTTTTACCTCCGGGGGAACAGAGTCAAACAACCTGGCCATCCGGGGAATCGCTCAGGCTCTTCGCAAAAAGGGAATGCACCTTATTACCTCAGCCATAGAGCATCATGCAGTTCTCAACGTCTTCCGGGCTCTTGAGCGAGAGGGCTTCTCGGTGACCTATCTTCCAGTTGACCAAAACGGAATCGTACACCCTGAAGAACTCAGAAAAGCCCTTCGGTCTGATACTATCCTTGTCTCCATAATGCACGCCAACAACGAAACAGGAGTTATCGAGCCGATTTCGGAGCTTGCACAGATAGCCCATGAAGGAGGAGCGGTATTCCACACAGACGCTGTTCAGACGGTGGGGAAGATTCCCATCGATGTTCATACCCTTGGGGTTGACCTTCTTTCTGCCTCTGCACACAAATTCTATGGTCCGAAAGGCATAGGATTCCTGTACGTGCGGAAGGGAATACCTCTGGCGCCCCAAATCCTTGGAGGACACCACGAACGAGGAAAACGGGCAGGGACTGAAAATGTCCCTGGAATTGTTGGTATGGCTAAGGCCTGTGAAATCGCCGAAAAAGAGATGGAAGAAGAAGCGCAACGAATTGGCATACTTCGGAACATGCTTGAAGAAGAACTTGAGAAAAGAGTCCCAGATATTTTTATTGTGGGTCGCCATGTACCCCGTCTCTACAACACAAGTCTCATCCTTGTGGCCTATGTCGAAGGAGAGTCTCTTCTTCTGAACCTTGACTTTGAAGGAATCTGTGTTTCAAGCGGTTCAGCATGTACCTCAAGTTCTCTCGAACCTTCCCATGTACTCTTGGCTCATGGATACCCACACGAGCTTGCCCATGGCTCCATTCGGTTGAGTCTTGGAAAATGGACAAAGGAGGAGGAAATTTCTCGAGTGGTTATGGTGTTTCCAAAAGTAGTGGAGAGACTTCGATCTATCTCTCCCTTGAGTAAGGGAAGGTGAAGAAGGTGTACTCTGAAAAAGTTCTTGAGCATTTCCGAAATCCCAGAAACGTCGGGAGAATAGAGAATCCTGATGGAGTGGGGAAAGTGGGCAATCCTGTCTGTGGAGATGTCATGGTCATGTACCTGAAAATCCAAAACGAACGTATCGAAGATGCTAAGTTCGAAACCTTTGGTTGTGGTGCTGCTATTGCGACATCCTCGATGGCCACGGAGCTCATTAAGGGGAAGACCATCGAAGAAGCCCTGCAGGTTACCAATCGGGCAGTGGCTGAAGCCCTTGGTGGTCTTCCACCACACAAGATGCACTGCTCAGTTCTTGCTGAAGAAGCCATCCGAGCAGCCATTGAGGACTACCGCGCAAGGAGGCAAAAGGTGGAGTGAAAGAGCAACAATGCTTTGGTATCCTTGAGACTCTTGAAAGAGAGGAGAACTGTTCACAGGAGGACCTTGTGAATCTCTTACGCTGTGACAACCCTGGAGTCATTGAAAAGCTCTTTGCCATCGCCGACGCAAAACGTAAAAAATACGTGGGAGACGCAGTCCACCTCAGGGGACTGATAGAGTTCTCTAACTTCTGTCGCAAGAATTGCTTCTACTGTGGTCTGAGAAAGGAAAACAAAAAACTCAAAAGGTATCGCATGTCCCTTGAGGAGATATATACACTTTGCGAACGTATTGCGCGTCTTGGGGTTAAGACTGTTGTGCTCCAATCAGGAGAAGATCCCTGGTATGAAGCGAAAGACCTTGCCGAACTCATCCATCGAATTAAGAAACTCAAGGTGGCCGTGACCTTGAGCATCGGAGAGAGAGAACCTTGGGAGTATGCTCTCTGGAGAGATGCAGGGGCGGATCGATATCTCTTGAAACAAGAAACCTTCGATCGGGAACTCTTCGCTCGTCTACACCCCGACGACGACTATGATAGACGCCTCCATTGTCAGAAGGTACTCAAGGATTTAGGCTACCAGGTAGGAAGCGGAAATATGGTCGGCCTGCCCAACCAGACATATGAAGCACTCGCCCTGGACATCAAGAGGTTCCAAGAATGGGACTTTGACATGATCGGCATCGGCCCTTTCATACCTCATCCCGATACTCCCCTTGGGGGATACACTATGGATCCTGAAAAAAAGTGCCTTCTAACGCTCAAGGTCCTCGCACTGACAAGAATCCTTACCAAAACCACGAACCTTCCGGCAACTACTGCTCTGGGAACCCTTGTTCCTGGAGGAAGAGAACGAGGCCTCCGCTGTGGGGCAAATGTCCTTATGCCAAACTTTACTCCTGCACCGTATCGAACGCAATACACTATCTACCCGGGGAAAATCTGCGTTCAGGAGGCATGGGGGAGCTGTCTTCCATGCATGGAAAAGATGGTTGCAAAACTTGGACGAACTATCGCCACAGACTTTGGGGACAGAATTCGCTCTTGCGCATAAAAGGCCAGGGGATCCCCCTGGCCTTCTTTCATGCCCCGAATTTGCCAAGGCGCAGAGCCGAAGCAAGCATGAGACTCATGAGAGCCTTGGCCGGGAAGTGACCAAGATACCCAGCAGCGCACTCTTTCTCGGTAAAGCGCGCTCCGGTAGGCACACCCCCATAGGGGGAATAGAGGAGCACCGGGGAGGGATGCCACGAGTGTCCTTTGAGAAGTGATGGTGTTGCATGGTCACCGGTAATTACAAGAACATCCGGGGAAAGAGAGAGAATCTCAGGAAGTAGGGAATCAAAGTACTCAATACGTTCCACCTTACGGAGGAAGTCACCGTCTTCTCCAGCTTTGTCGGTATCCTTGTAGTGGAGGAAGAAGAAGTCATATTCCTGCCACCGCGACTTCAGGAGCTCTATTTCGTCTTGTAAGTCACCCTCTACATCCGGTGTATCAAACCCAAAGAGGCGAGCAATCCCCTTGTACATTGGGTAGATAGCAATGGCCAGCGCCCGAACTCCGTATCGTTCGGGGAACTTCTCAAGAGTCGGAGATTGAGAAAAACCCCGCAGGAGAATAGCATTCGCCTTAGGTTCGTGTCCTATAATTTCTTCGGCTTTTTCAAGGAACCTTTTGACGATACGGGCGGTTTTCTCCGAAGGCGCATCAAAACCCCTTGGCTCATAGGGGGGGAAACCTTCCTTTTGCGGGTCGGTGTCCTTCAAGTTATCCCCAAGACCGCTTCCTCGAAGAACCATAACGAAACGGTGCTCCTTTCCCGGCTTGAGGAGAATCTCCACATCCTCAATGACCCGGACACCCTCCTGGAGTCGCCGCACAAGACGTTGACACTCCTCGGTTGAGATTCTCCCTGCTCGCCGATCGGTGATAATGCCTTCTGCGTTCTTCGTGGCAAAATTAGCTCGTGCAGCAACATCCCCATCTTGAAGCTCCATTCCAACTCCTAAAGCTTCAAGAACCCCCCGTCCGATTACGAGCTCTTCCGGGTCGTACCCAAAGAGTGCAATGTGCCCAGGACCACTCCCAGGGGTGATGCCGTAGTTTACGGGAATCATAAGACCAAGAGTGCTCTTTTGAGCCAGGGCATCAAGGTTTGGGGTCTTTGCTGCCTCAAGTTCTGTTTTCCCACCAAAGTCAGGGTGGGGAATACCCCCCAATCCATCGACCACGCAGAGAACTATTTTCCTCTCGTTCTTCTTGACGAGATTCTTCAGAGTATCAAGAACGTTTCCCATACCTTCGCCTCCTTTCGGACTGCAAAATATGTTACCACAATCCTCTACACTCTAACTACGAAACCTCTTGACGACCCAGAGGTAACCCTGTACAATGGACAGTGATATCATGTTTTTAT
>JBDIWL010000098.1:0-5301 GCA_039638315.1 Candidatus Caldatribacterium thermophilum
TGCGGTGAGATTATCGATAAGGTATAAAGACAGGGGGGCTTAGGCGGTGTCCATCACCAAGGAGAAGTACTATAAAGAGGTTGTTCCGAAGCTTCTGAAGGAGTTTGGATACAAAAACATCATGCAGGTTCCGAAACTCGAGAAAATTGTCATCAATATGGGGGTAGGAGATGCAACGCAAAACCCCCATTACCTGGATCTTGCTGTTGAGGAGCTTGCGCTCATTACGGGCCAAAAACCCCTTGTAACTCGGGCGAAGAAGTCCATTTCGAATTTTAAGCTCCGCAAGGGGATGCCAATTGGGTGCAAGGTAACACTCCGTAAAAATCGAATGTACGAGTTCTTGGATCGATTCCTGAACATTGCCATTGCCCGCATTCGCGATTTTCGCGGTTTCCCCGACAGTTGTTTTGATGGCCGTGGAAACTGCACCATTGGTATTGAGGAACAGCTTATCTTTCCAGAAATCAACTATGACCGTGTCGAGCGAGTGCGGGGTATGAATATCACCTTTGTTACCACCGCGAGAACTGATCGGGAAGCAAAGGCTCTCCTTGAGGGCTTGGGCTTACCCTTCCGTAAGTAAAGGAGGAGCAGAATGGCACGCAAGGCGAAGATTGAAAAGAACAAGAAACCTCAAAAGTTTAAGGTTCGTTACCGGAATCGTTGTTCCCTGTGTGGACGTCCCCGAGGATACCTTCGGGATTTTGGGATGTGCCGAATTTGTTTTCGAACCCTGGCAAGCCGTGGTGAAATCCCCGGCATTATCAAGTCAAGCTGGTAGAGGGGAAGGGAGAGACGATGGCACACACTGATCCCATTGCCGACATGTTAACGAGGATTCGCAATGCCTCTCGTGCTGGGCATCCAACGGTTACAGTCCCTGCCTCTCGATTGAAAATCGAAATTGCCCGTATCATGCGGGAAGAGGGATATATTCAGGATTACAAGGTTATTGCCAAAGAAGGAAACAAGAGGGATCTTGTCATTGAACTCAAATATGGTCCTCGCCGCGAGCGGGTTATCAACGGTCTCCGGCGTATTAGTAAACCTGGACTTCGAATCTATGCGAAGAAGGATGAAATTCCCATCCTCTTCGGAGGTCTTGGAACAGTCGTCGTTTCTACATCACGCGGTGTCATGACTGGCAAAGAGGCGCGCAAGCTTGGTATAGGCGGAGAAGTGCTCTGCTTCATATGGTAGTGGGGGAGGATGGTCTATGTCGCGTATCGGACGAAAACCTATTGAAATCCCGCAGGGTGTGGAGGTAACGGTAAATGGGACAACCGTTACTGTGAAAGGTCCAAAAGGGACATTAACCCGGACCTTCCATCCCCGCATGCGCATCGAAAAGGAAGGCAATATTCTGAGGGTTGTGCGACTGGGAGACACAAAGCTCGATAAATCCCTTCATGGTCTTACGCGGAGTCTCCTTTTCAACATGGTTGAAGGTGTCACTAAAGGCTTTGAGAAGGCCCTTGAGGTTAATGGCTTGGGGTATCGTGTTCAGAAGCGGGGAGAAACACTTGTTCTGAATGTTGGTTTCACCCATCCTGTGGAAATAACCCCTCCAGAAGGTATTTCCTTCGAGGTAGAGGGGCAGATTATCCGAGTCAAGGGCATCGACAAAGAGAAGGTTGGCCAGGTTGCGGCGGATATTCGCAAAATCCGGAAGGTCGAGCCGTACAAAGGCACAGGTATAAAGTATGTTGATGAGGTTGTTCGGAGGAAACAAGGAAAAGCAGCAGCTAAGTAGCCTGAGGGGAGTGTCTGCGCAATGATTATCAGCGAGAAACGGGGAAAATGGGAACGTCGAATTCGCCGACACCGAAGAGTCCGCAAGAAAGTGCGGGGGACCCTTGAACGTCCTCGTCTTTCGGTTTTCCGAAGTCTGAAACACATCTATGCCCAGATTATCAATGACGATGAAGGGAGAACCCTTGTTGCAGCGTCTTCCCTATCTCCCGAGATTCGTGGTATGAAAGGGACAAAGACCGAAATTGCTCGGGCTGTTGGTCGTCTCATTGCTCAAAAGGCCTTGGAGAAAGGCATTACGAAGGTTGTTTTTGACCGCGGTGGGTACAAGTACCACGGACGGGTTAAGGCCTTGGCTGAGGGAGCACGTGAAGCAGGGTTACTCTTTTAGCGTGGAGGGTCGAGGATTATGGGGAGAATTAATCCGGAAGGAATGGAGCTCCAAGAACGGCTCATCGCCGTTACAAGAGTCAGTAAAGTCGTAAAAGGAGGAAAGCGCTTTCGATTCCGAGCACTTGTTGCAGTAGGCAATGGGGATGGCATTGTTGGTATAGGTCTTGGGAAGGCGAAAGAGGTTCCTGATGCGGTGCGAAAGGCTATTGAGAGGGCAAAGCGTTCCCTTATTCGTTTTCCCATGCGGGGGACAACGATTGTTCATGAAGTTCGTGGGGAGTTCGGTGCGAGCACCGTTGTCCTCAAACCCGCTGCACCAGGAACAGGGGTTATTGCTGGGGGCACTGTTCGGGCCATCATGGAAGTAGCGGGGGTGAAGGACATTCTTACGAAATCCCTTGGAAATAACAACCCCATTAATCTCGCTCTGGCAACTATTCGCGGTCTTCAGAGCTTGCGGGATCCTCGGGAGGTAGCACTTCTCCGGGGGAAGACGCTTGCAGAACTTTTCGAACCCCAGAAGGGAGGAAAGTGATGTGCCTGAGAAGATGCTTCGAATTACCTTGGTGCGAAGTCCCATTGGGCACCCTGAATCCCATAAGCGTACCGTTCGTGCGTTGGGTTTTCGGAAACTCTATGAAACCGTTGTGAAGGAAGATTCTCCGTCTATTCGGGGAATGATTGCTAAAATAGGGTATCTCTTGAAGGTTGAGGAAGTATAGGAGGAAGAAGCGATGAAGGTCAACGAATTGCGACCTGCAAAAGGTTCCTTTCACCGTCGCAAACGGGTTGGGAGAGGCATAGGTTCAGGTCATGGGAAAACCTGCGGTCGAGGCACTAAGGGCCAGAAGGCCCGCTCGGGGGGACAGATTCATCCCCGTTTTGAAGGTGGACAAATGCCCCTTGTGCGAAGGGTTCCCAAGAGAGGTTTCCGTAACCCTTGTGCCGAGGAATGGGAAATTGTCAATGTGGATGTTTTGAACCGTTTTGCAGATGGGACAGAGGTGACTCCTGAGCTCCTCCGAGAACTTGGAATTGTGGAAGGGACGCGGTCAAAGGTGAAAATCCTGGCAAAGGGGAACCTCGAACGGCGTCTTGTGGTGCGGGCTCATGCGTTCTCGGCGCGAGCTCGGACCATGATTGAAGAACGGGGCGGAAAGGCCGAGGTGCTGTAGCATGTGGGAGTCTTTGGTGAAGCTCTTTAAAATTCCAGACCTCAAAAGGCGTGTCGTTTTCACGCTCCTTATGCTCGTTGTCTTTCGTATTGGTGCCCACATTCCCGTTCCCGGAATCGACCCTAAAGCCTTAGCGAACGTTTTTTCCCGCGGGGGCGTTCTTGGGTTCCTTGATATGTTCGCTGGAGGGGCTTTGAGCAATTTCTCTATCCTTGCCCTGGGCATCATGCCTTATATTAACGCCTCTATTATTATGCAGCTTTTGACCTCGGTTATTCCCCAGCTTGAGGAGTTGGCAAAAAGCGGTGAAGAAGGGCGGGATAAAATCGCCCAGTACACCCGGTGGGGTGCGATCCTTCTTGCTTTTGTTCAGGGTTTTGGCATTACCGTTTGGATGGAAAACCTCGGTGTTGTTCTTGCCGCAGGGTGGGCATACCGTTTCACGGTAATCGTCACCTTGGCGGCGGGAAGCATGTTCCTCATGTGGCTTGGGGAACTCATCTCCGACTTTGGCATTGGAAACGGCATATCCCTCATCATTTTCGCTGGAATTGTGGCTCGTCTTCTCCCGCAGTTTTTCCGCACTTTTTCTCTTATCCGGGTTGGAGAAGTCAACCCGTTCCTCTTTGGAATAGCACTGGTCATTGCTGTGTTGATCGTAGCTTTTGTCGTGGAATTCCAGGAGGCGCAGCGG
Organism: Candidatus Caldatribacterium thermophilum; assembly: GCA_039638315.1. GTDB lineage: Bacteria > Atribacterota > Atribacteria > Atribacterales > Caldatribacteriaceae > Caldatribacterium > Caldatribacterium thermophilum. The sequence goes on from JBDIWL010000098.1 coordinate 4,018, forward strand.
AAAATTCCGGTGCAGTATGCCAAGCGCGTTGTTGGAAGACGTGTATACGGGGGACAGAGCACGCATATCCCTATTCGAGTTATCCAGGGAGGGGTTATTCCGATTATTTTCGCCTCTTCGGTGCTTCTTTTCCCTGCAACTCTTGCACAGTTTTTTGAGGGTTCAGGATTCATGAAGAGCCTTGCTAATGCACTTTCTCCGGATTCGGCACTGTACCTCTCATTATATGCAGCACTCATCATTTTTTTCACGTACTTTTATACAGCTGTAACTTTTAATCCTGTGGAACTTGCGGAGAATATGAAAAAGTACGGAGGTTTCATTCCAGGTATACGCCCGGGGAGACCAACCGTTGAGTACATCGATCGTTGCCTGACACGCATTACCCTGTGGGGATCACTTGTGCTCGCCTTTATTGCTGTGATTCCCAACATCCTTGTGGAACTTACCAAGGTCACCACGTTTTACTTTGGGGGTACAGCGATTCTCATCATGGTAGGTGTTGCCATTGAAACGGTGACACAGCTTGAGGCGCAGCTCCTCATGAGGCATTACGAAGGATTTCTTCGAAGGTAAGGAGGAAGAGCAATGCGTATTATTCTCCTTGGACCACCGGGGGCTGGAAAGGGAACGCAGGCGAAGAAGATTGAAGAGGAGTTTGGTATTCCTCAACTTGCTACCGGTGACATCATTCGGCTGGCTATTAAGGAAGGTACAGAATGGGGGAAGAAAGCCGAATCGTTTGTTCGGGAGGGACAGCTTGTTCCCGATGAGGTTGTCATAGGGATTGTGAAAGAGCGGCTTTCACGGGATGATGTACGTCGCGGATTCATCCTTGATGGGTTTCCAAGAACTCTGAAGCAGGCTGAGGCTCTCGAGACCATGCTTCGGGACCTTGGCATAGCCATTGATGCTGTGCTCTACTTTGATATCCCTGCTGAAGAGTTGGTACGTCGTCTTTCGGCTCGAAGGGTGTGCGAAAATTGCCAGGCGCCTTATAATCTCATTTCCAGTCCTCCTCGCAACGATGAGGTATGTGACCGTTGCGGGGGGAGGCTCGTGCAGCGTCCAGACGATACTCCCGAAGTTATTCGGAAGCGCCTTGCCGTTTATGAGGAACAGACAAAGCCCCTTGTAGAATTCTATGCGGAGAAGGGTTTGCTTCGCGTTGTTCCCTCCTCGGGGACAATTGAAGAAACGTATGCACAGGTGAAGGCAATCTTAGCGCAGAAGTAGTCACCGATGGCGAAGCTGGTGAGACGGGAGGACCTTGAAAAAATCCGA